>JACZQS010000028.1 GCA_022545625.1 Pseudomonadota bacterium | reverse complement strand
CCGCTATCACCAACCGAGCGCGCCATTTGCTCTAACAATAACCCGGGGCCACAGCCAGCGTCCAACACCTGTTCACCTGCCTGTAGCGCCAATGCCTCCAGGGTCAGGCTACGTTGTCGAATAATTTCGGGGGTTAGATAAGTGCGTTCTGTATTCTGTGCAGCCTTGCGATCATAGGTGACCATTCTAAGAGCTGCCTTTATCCGCTTGTCATACTGCTATCTGAAATCTCTGCCTCTTCCGAGAGGCAGAGCTGTAGTCCTTTTTTATAGTATTGGGATGCCTTGTCATTTTCCTGCAATTGATCGCCAAGTAATTTGGCAAGAACCAGGCAACTAGCTGCCATCGCATTTACACCGATGCTGGCTTCCAGATAACTTTGCGCCTTACCCCAGAGTCTGGCACGTATGCATATCCTTCCCAGCGCGAGTAACAGGTATTCGTTTTTTGCGTAGTCTCCAAGCCATTTCTCGGTACGCCTTAATTGTTGGTTTGGGTCGATGGCTTTGAACAACCCATAGGCTTCGACTAGTCGATTATCCCATTTTTGATCGAGGGACTTAATGATCAGTTGTTCCACACTACTACTATTCGAAGACGCCCGATTGCTCAACTTGATGTAGTAGAGAATTAAATCAGCATCAGTTTGAGATGCCTTGGGGATTTTAGTCCAGGCTTTTTCCAGCGCCTGCTGGTTGCCTTTAGCTGCTGCCAGGAAGCCCCGATAAGATTTTCCTTCCATGTTCTTCAAGATACTTTCCTTGAGCAATTTTTTCTTGCGAATATCCGGTAGCAACTCGACCAATGACTGCCAGTCTTCCAGTTCGAAATATACGCGCGCGAGCAGTCTCAATACATGATTGTGGCGTGGTGCAATGCCGCGTAAATGGGTCAGGGTCGCCAGCGACTGTTCAAGCTGTTGATGGGCAAGCTGTAGCTCGGCCTGGGTTACGCCAATGGCCATTTCCGCTTCCGGCCTTGCTTCATGCGCCGCCTTGAGATAACTGTCGCGCTCATCGTGTTTGCCCTGCAACTGGGCGGCTCGTGCTGCCGCGAGATAGTGTACTAACGGGCTTTCACTATATTCCACCAGCTTGACCAGGTTCGACTCAGCCTGGTCAAATCGTCCCTCTGCAAGATCGATCAACCCCTGGTTCAGCAATCTGCGACTCTTATCATAACCTCGACTCTTTGACTGACGCTTAACAGCTCCCGGCAAATTCCAGATAGACATTAATACCCTGAAAATAAAGTGAATCAACAGGGTCGCGATGGCGACAGCTAAAATACCGAATGCGAGGCTGGTTTCGACCGAAAAATCACCATACTTCACCAGCACGAATCCGGGATCTTTTTGCACAAATAAAATTGCCGCCAACACAACAACTGCCAGCAAGAGGATACCAACTATCAGTTTAAACATCGCCGGCCTCCTGAATTCCAGCTTCGGCCGGTGCTTGCTGGCGCCTGCTAATAATGCGTTTCAACATTTCAAGCGATCCACTGATATCCGGCTTTTGCGGTTTAACCTCGGCTTTCTTTAGCTCCAGCAACTGGTTGTAAAAATCACTGTTGGCGGCATTTTCCAGATTGTAATACTGTTTAAATATTTCCACATTCTCCTTCATTAACTGGCTGTATTGAAATTCGTCGCGTTCCAGTACTGTCCAGCGCGTAAGCTTCAGGTTGGTTTCGAGAATTTCTTCCACGTCTACTATCAGTGCTTCGGTTTTGGTCGGCTCGAATTTATTTTGCCTGACCGTCACCAGCGATGAAATAAACGATATGACACGTTCGTCAATCGTTTGATCCGGCAGGTTCTCAGCCTGCGGTTGAACAATTTCTGTGATAGTTTCAATACTGGGTTGATAACCCGGCTTAAGTGAGCGCAGCTGCTTGCCAAGTTGGGACAGCAGCAATGTCATTCCGACCAGATCCGGACGAGCCCGTGTTTTCAGTTCTGCAATTTCATCGCCAATTTGAACTCGCACCGATAACAGGCCCGGATCCCCGGTAGCGGCGATCTTGTCACTGGCAGCCTGCAGCGTAATTGCAGCACCTTCGAAATCGTTTTCGAGAAATAATTTATGCTGTGCAATCCGCATCAGGTATTCCACTTCCGCGAGTTGCCAGTCACTCTCATCACGTCCGTACAGTTCGTATAGTTTTTCGGTGGTTTGCTGAAGTGCCTGTTGTTGACGCTGTAATTCGCCGATTTGGCTAACCGAATTGCCAATGCCAGACTCAAGCGGGGACAGGAGCTCCTGTAACTGTGAAGCATCCGCCTTTTGTCCTATCTGCGCTTGCAGGGCAGCGATGGTTTTATTTTTTTGCAGTTCGATTTTTTGCTGTGCCTGCCAGAAATAGCCAGCCGCCGCGACTATGCCAATGATTAATAAAAGGTTAAATACGCCGAAGTAAGGAAAACCCGGTGATGCTGTAGGCGCTTTTTGTGGTTTTGTATCCTGGCCCGGTTTCTCCACTGCAGTCTCTACTACCGGCTTGACTTCCGATTTTTGTTTAGTTTTGGCCTGGGATTGATCTTGCTCATCGCTTTTATCGTCGGGCTTGTTGCTTTCAACCACTGCCTTTTCGGCGGGCCGCCCGGTACTTGCGGCAGCGACCGATTCTTCAGGTACTTTTGGTTGGACTATTTCCTTGTTGTCAGCCGATTTTTTTTTGCTCATAAATTCAGACAACCTGCTTGCGTGCCCACTCGTTGATGGTTTGTTGTATGCCCTCATCGTTCGCATTCGCGGCGATAATGGTTGCCGCATTATGTCCCAGATTTATAGCCGATTCACGCATTCTTTCGCTGATCAATAACCAGGTGATTCCGAGTAATTCACGACGTTCTCGACCGTTTGTCAGTGCTAGTAAATTTTCCATGCCCTCGTTGCTGGTAAACACCACCAGGGTTGGGAACTGCTCCGTTGTAATTTGAGCGAAGCCATCCGCGCCATATTCGGGTTTCTTGCGCCGATATACCTCGCAATAACTGACGCTCGCACCGCGTGCGCGAAGTTCGTCACCGAGTAGGTTGCGCCCCTGCTGGCCGCGAAAAATTAGTATGTTTTTGCCCGCTACCTGCTGCAAAGCGCTCGTTGCTAACAAGCCTTCGCTATTGTGCGGATGACCGCGTATCAATCTTTCCTCGGCCAAATTTATCCTGTGCAATAGGGCCCGGTAGCTGGCGTCGCCGATTACGCCCAATTGTAACTCGGCGGGTAATTTGTCTGGCTCCAGGTACCGGAAGGCGCCATCTACCGCATTACGACTGACGAATAAGGCAATATCATAATGTTCGATATTTTCGATCAGGCTGCGATGAAAATCAGTGGTTTCGGACTCGATGATCTCGATTGCCGGAAATGCGATGACCTTCGCTCCCTGGGCCTCCAGTAGCAACTTCAAACCATCCTGTTGATGTGCAGGTCGAGTATTCAAAATGCACTGACCCTTCAAAACAAGTTCCTTGTCTTGCTTGGCCTTGTCTTGCCTGGCCTTGTCTCGCATGCTTAGTCTTGCAAGCGCCTGAGAATATCGGCCGCTCCCTGCGCAAGTAGGTCCGCTGCCAGGCGTTTGCCGAGACTGGCTGCCTGGCTGGCACTGCCGTTTATTTCAGCGCGTAATATTCGGCTACCATCGGGTTCACCAACCATCCCCCGCATATATATCCGCCCGTTGGTCAATTGTGCAAACCCGGCTATCGGAACCTGACAACCACCGCTCAACGCCTGGTTCATCGCGCGTTCTGCGGCGATACAGCTCATGGTATCAGCGTGAGCCAGTGGCTCTATTAATGCCTTGACCGCCTTATCATCGCTGCGCACCTCGATTCCGATCGCACCCTGTCCGATTGCTGGCAAACATTCTTCGGGTTCGAGCGCGCGTTTAATTCGCTGCTCGAATCCAAGCCGTATCAACCCGGCGCAGGCGAGGATAATCGCATCGTAATTACCCTCATCGAGTTTTACCAGGCGTGTGTTGACATTGCCCCGCAACCAGTCGATCTCGAGTTGTGGATAAGTTTCACGAATCTGCATCTGGCGGCGCAGACTCGATGTACCGACCCGTTTTCCGGCTGGCATCGCCGCCAGTGAATCATAATGGTTTGAAACAAAAGCATCGCGCGGGTCTTCGCGTTGCATAATCACCCGGAGCTCAAGACCCTCGGGAAAGTCTACAGGTACGTCTTTCATCGAGTGCACTGCAATATCAGCCCTGCGTTCAAGTATGCCGACCTCGAGTTCCTTGACAAACAAACCCTTGCCACCGGCCTTGCTGAGTGGCGCGTCAAGCAACTTGTCGCCCTGGGTTTTCATTTGCACCAGTCGTATATTAAGCCCCGGGTGGAGCAGCATCAGGCGGCGCCCAACTTCTTCGGCCTGCCACAGGGCCAGCGGGCTGCTACGGGTAGCTATACGAATTTCGGGTAGAGAACCGGGCATTCAAAGATTTTTTATGATTTGGCGTACCGCCGGTAAATGTCGACGGCTGACTTCGAGCGTATTGTCGATATCTTTGAACATGACCTGGTGGCTATCGTTGCTGGTCTTCAAGCCGCTAACTTTTGCCAGGCTTATCAAGGCATTGCGATGGATGCGGTGAAAGCGATCGGCAAATTCGGTTTCGAGATTCTTGAGTGGATCCTCGATCAACACTTCGCCTTCGCTATGGCGTACGGTGACATATTTTTGATCAGCCTGAAAATAATAGATATTGTCGATCGGTACCAGTACCAGGTTGCCACGCACCCGCGCACAGATATGCTGGCGTGCTTCGATGCCCGATAGCACCTCGTCGTTTTGTGACGCCTGCGCCTTGTTCGGCTTACTCGCGGCTTCCAGCGCACTTTGTAAACGTTCCTTGCGTACCGGCTTTAACAGGTAATCAATTGCATGGGTTTCGAAAGCTTCGAGGGCATGATCGGCAAACGCTGTGGTAAAGATAACCGCGGGCGGGTGGGGCAGTCGGGACAGGTGTCTTGCGGCCTGAATACCGTCCATACCGGGCATGCGAATATCCATCAATACAATATCGGGCTCACAAGAATCAGCACGGGTTAAAGCCTCGTTTCCATTTTCCGCTTCGCCGACAATTTGATACCCGGCCAGGCCTTCCACCAGGCGCGACAAACGGGCTCGGGCGGGTTTTTCATCGTCGACTATGAGAATTTTCATCGAGATTCCTCAGGCAGGTTTGGCTGGAAGATTAAGTGTAACAGTAAAATGATCATTTTCTTCCAGCTGCTGCATCGTCGCTTCCCCGGTGAAGGCGATTTGCAGACGTTCCCGGATATTGTCAACTGCCATCTGGTTGCCTGCGCGATGCTGCTCAGTTCTATCTTCTAACAGGGGATTGGATATCACTATACGAATAAAATTATCTTCCTGATCGATGTGGATGTCGATCTCCCCACCCTCGGGCAGGGGCTCTATGCCGTGATAAATTGCATTTTCCACCAACGGTTGCAAGGTCAGTGCCGGCAGCGATGTGTCGATGTGATTGTCGGCAATATGCCAGTTGAGCTTAAGCCGATCGCCCAGCCGCAGGGATTCAAGCTGAATATAACTCCGAGTCAGTTCCAGCTCCTGTTGCAACGGAATACTGGCTTCCGCCGCGAGGCTGGCGCGAAACAATTCTGACAGATTAATGATGGCCTGCTCGGCAAGATCTGGCTCGATATGAATCAGACTGGCAATAGTATTCATACTGTTGAACAGGAAATGGGGCCGGATGCGAGCCTGCAATGCCTGTAGTCGCGAGGCGGCCTCAATCGCCAGTGTTTTCTCCGACTCATACTGAACATAAAAATAACGCAGCGCGAGACCGATCAGGATTACCGCGATTGCGGTATTACGCAGCAGAATAAAGCCGATGCTATGCGACGGCAGCCCAAGCCGCAACGCCTCGAGAATATTTTCACTTATCCAGGTTGCCAACAGGGTAATTATCACTGTTGCTGTGATTGCAGCTATCGTCGTCGTTCGCGCTGCAGACAGATACCCCTTTCTTGTAATACCACACAGAATCGCCGCGACACTCAGACCGATCCATTGCATTAATACCGAATTCAATGCGATTTTCACATAAATACTACCACCTTCGTAACCGACCAGGGCGAATACGATGGCGAACAACTCGATCACCAGCACCACGCGTAAAAACACATCGGCATTGCAAAAATCGGGCAGATAACCGACCTTTTCGGCTTTTAGCTGATTTTTTTGCGATTGATCGGGCATAGCTATTGATTTGTTTGACTAGCGCTGCAAGCATACAACAATATCCGCAACAGGTCTGGAGGGCAGTCGCCAAAAGTGAATTTTTCCGCGATAGTCACCGGGGTGATTTTTTATTCCAGGCACGACCTGCAGATTATATATACTGGAAATATCCAGGTAAGAAAATCATGAAAAAGAAACGCAGCATGTGGGGCGGACGCTTCACCGAACCTACCGACGCTTTTGTCGAAGCATTTACTGCTTCGGTTGAGTTTGACCAGCGCCTGGCGCTGGTCGATATACTGGGCTCACTCGCGCACGCGAAAATGTTGCATAAGATCGGCATATTGAGCGACGACGAGCTCGAGGCTATCGATAAAGGCATGGCGAAAATCAAGCAGGAAATCACTGACGGCGGGTTCGACTGGTCACCGGGTCTGGAAGATGTACACATGAATATCGAATCTCGTCTTACCGAGTTAATCGGCGAGGCGGGCAAAAAGTTGCATACCGCGCGTTCGCGTAACGACCAGGTTGCAACCGACATTCGCCTGTACCTGCGCGATGAAATCGGCCATTGCCTGGTACAGATCAGGGATCTCCAGAAAGGCTTGCTGGATATTGCCGAGCAGGAGGCGGATACCATCATGCCCGGATTTACACACCTGCAGGTAGCCCAACCGATTACCTTTGGTCACCACATGCTGGCCTGGTTCGAAATGCTCGACCGCGATCACAGTAGATTCAAGGATTGCGCCAGGCGAATGAACGTGATGCCGCTTGGCGCTGCCGCGCTTGCAGGAACATCGTACCAGCTGGATCGCGATTACACCGCCGAGTTACTGGCCTTCGACGCACCGAGCAGGAATTCGCTAGACGCGGTTAGCGACCGCGACTTCGCGATCGAATTTTGCGCCAACGCGGCCATTTGTATGACCCATCTATCGCGCATGGCGGAGGAATTGGTGATCTGGTCAACCACGCAATTTAATTTCATCCAGTTGCCCGACCGTTATTGCACCGGTTCTTCGATCATGCCGCAAAAGAAAAATCCCGACGTGCCCGAACTGGTGCGTGGCAAAACCGGCCGGGTGATCGGCCACCTGGTCAGCCTGTTGACCCTGATGAAGTCGCAACCGTTGGCCTACAACAAGGATAACCAGGAAGACAAGGAACCGCTGTTCGACGTACTAGATACGCTAGGGGCTTGCCTACGCGCGTTTAGCGATATGGTGCCCAACCTGAGCGTTAATCGCGAAGCCATGTATGCGGCAGCAAAACAGGGCTATGCCACCGCTACCGATCTTGCAGATTACCTGGTTAACAAGGGTTTGCCGTTCCGCGATGCCCACGAAGTAGTTGGCGGCGCGGTCGCCTATGCGATTCAAAAAGGCAAGGATTTAAGCGAATTTACCTTGCAGGAAATGCACGCTTTTGACCGGCGCATCGAGGCCGATGTTTTCGATATACTATCGCTCGAAGGTTCGGTGGCCGCGAGGGAGGTGTTTGGTGGTACCGCGCCAAAACAGGTCAGGCGTCAAATTGCTGATTGTCGTAAGCTGATAAAGCAGTCTTGAAAATCTAAATCGAGATGATTGCGATTTTAGCCTCAGGCCGGGGGCTATGCCTGATAAAGTAAAATCTTTTCCAGCCAATCGCCAATATCAAAAATTTCTTTCTCAGATACGCCGTGGGCCATACCATCGTATTCCTTCCAGCTGGTCAGATAACCTTCTTTTTCAAGCCGGCCGCGTGTCGTATAGGCGAGGTCTATCGGAATTACCGGGTCTTCAGAGCCGTGCGCGAGAAAAATTTGCATGCCTCTGTTGGCTTTATTTTTTTCGGCCGTGAGCGTCTTCGCCAGGGGTAAATAAGTTGACAGTGCTATGACACCAGCCAGGGGTTTTGGATAACGCAGCCCGGTTTGCAAGGCAATCGCGCCGCCCTGTGAAAAGCCGGCAATTACAATTCGTTGGCTGGTGATACCCGCTTTGATCTGTTCTTCAATCAGCTGGCCAAGTATTTTCTCAGATTTTCGAATACCCTTTTCATCCTGTTCAGTGTCAATTTTAGATTCGCTGACGTCATACCATGCCCGCATCACAAATCCCTGGTTAATGGTCACTGGAATCATCGAGGCATGTGGAAACACAAAACGCGTATTTAAAACCGGGTCCAATTTCAGTTCCGGCACGATCGGTTCAAAATCATGGCCACTGGCGCCAAGCCCGTGCAGCCAGATGACACAACTGTCGGGCGGCGATGAGCCGTGTTCTATAATGATAGGTGAGTCAGCCATCAAACCCTTCCACATAAATTAATGATTGTATCCTGCCAGGTAGTATTTTACCTGAACGCAGGTGCTATTGGGATATTCCGTCGCACTGGTGGTGCATTTATAATGATACCAGCTAAGCACACACCAAAGCTGAAAGCTGACATTCAGAATTTTTGGATCACCGGCCGTTAAGTCCTCCGGGCGGGCATCGAGTATATCGATAGTATAATTGCAGCTAGCATTTCTAATTTTCCCTAATTTCTATTTCTCCCGCTTCTCTATGCGAAAGGGCTTGGCTGAGTCGGGTATCTTTTCGTAATCCTCGCGGAATAACTCTACTGACTTATCTTCAGGTATCAGCACATTGCATCACCAGGCATCGTGCGGGATCTTTAACCAGACGGCATTCAGGAAACCTAGCAGTTTTATTACGCTGGGTTTCTGTCAGGTAAACAGTCCACCTACAATGATCAGGGTAGCAATGGTAACGGCTACAACTAGCCTAATCGGCCTGGGCGAGATTTTGGAAAGTTGAATCCCTTGAGGGGGTGGTACCAGCGCTCCTGCTCCCAGTTCGACGCCGTAAACCCGCACCGGCTCATCGAATCCTTTGACCTGCCGATCACCCATATCAGCCTGTTCAAACGGCAACCGCTTTGGAATGCTCTCGTGAATTGCTGCTGTAATACATACGCCACCAGATCTCGACAATTGCTCTACCCTTTGGGCCAGTACCACACCAGCACCGGTTAGGGTGTTATCAGCGATAACGACTTCACCCATGGCAATACCCACCCGAACAGTAGGTCGGATGTCGTCATTTAACTGTTCGATATAACTGGCCTGGTCTGCCTGGAATGCCAGGGTAGCCGTTACGGCATCCGAGGGACGTTCGAAATCAGCCAGAAGTGCATCGCCTCGCAATTCCCGTACGTGACCCTGGTATTTTTCGATGCTGTCGCTGAAACGACGAAAAGCATCCTGGGTCCGCTCGTGAGCTAGCTGCTCATCTTGCTGTACCAGAGCGGTTGAACCCACAATATCCGCATGTAAGATTACAGCAAACTTGGTTGATAGACGGTCATTTGCCATTGAAAGCTCAGATGGGATCCAGTTGAGAGAGCGTTTATTCCAAACCGAACTTGGTATTTTGCCTGCTAGGCTTAGACCTAATTGTCTGAAATGTGCCGCTAGCAAAGAAAGGATTCCGATCAAAATAAAGCTAGAAATATACTTGATGTTTTCCATGTTTCCATTCCTTAGGTATTGTGTTCTTCCTCAATTCGATATTCATGTTCGAAACTAGGAAACGAGGATGCTACAGAAGATTCCATTTTGCAACTTCAATCAATTACGTCACGATATACAGCACCTGTAGTAGCGTAATTTGATACTTTCCTACCCAAGAATTTATTCATCTCTAGAAAAATAACTCCCAATAGTGACTTCAGCTCGGTCGGCAATATAAGATTTGAAACCTGGTCGAATTTACTATTATTAAATGAAAAGAAAGGGGTCGGTGACAAGAAAGGGGTCGGTGACAATTGAGAATAGGAAGCATTTGTCACCGACCCCTTTCTTTCTCTTTCTTTGGAATTCGAAAACCAGGTACTAGGTCCCTGGGTTACGATGATTCAAGGAAATGCTCCCCCACGTCGATTTACTCGGAGCAAATCAAGTGCAGCTAGCAAAGCTATCACTGAGCAAAATAGCATCATGCCCAGAAGTTGATATGGCCCGCCTCCTTCGGTTAGGACCACAGCTGCGATTGACGTCAGTATCGCTCCGCCGCCAACCGTTAGTGCGCCTTTCAATCCTGAAGCACTGCCAGCCAGCTTGGGTCGAACCGATAGCGCACCCGCGTTGGCACTCGGCATGGTTAGTCCATTACCCAAACCGACAAACACAGTTGTGCCAAATATCGAGAATACGTTTACGAACCCCGCCAGAAATAATGTAAGCCCCCCAGTAAGTCCGACGCAAGCGACGATCCTTCCAACGATCATCATTGCGGTGATCGGGTATCTTTTCGAGTATCGACCTGAAAGGAAGCTGCCTAGCGCAAAGCCCGCAGTAATAGTCCCCATGTAGAATCCAAGCACTGCCGGTGATAATGCAAGAATCGATTTTGCTACTAACGGCACACCGGAAATAAAGATGTAGAAGGCCCCCACCGAAAACGTAATGCATAACGTGTAATCCCAGTAACGCCGTGATCGAAAAAGCTCTGGATAGGCTTTAAACTGCTTCGCAAATGTCCTCGATGGGTTTTTATTGGTCTCACCCAGATCGATCCAACATAAGATCAGCGCCGCTAATCCCAGGAATGTAAAAAACAAAAAACTTGATCTCCAGCCAAACAACTCATCCAGCACTCCGCCAACCATTGGCCCCAGCATCGGTGCAACCGCCATTGCCATCGAGACGTAGGCCATCCGGCTCGCCGCCTCCTGTTCAGGCGCAGAGTCCCGGATTATCGCTAATGACAATACCCCACCCGAGATGATCACGCCTTGCATCAAACGAAAAGCCAGGAAGATCCAAATATTACCTGCCAGCATACAGCCCAGAGATGCGAGTATAAATATTACCAATCCAGTCAGGATTAAGGGGCGACGTCCAAACCGGTCAGATAATGGCCCTATGATTAGCTGCAACACTGCCGTGATTCCCAGGTAGCCCGCAACTGACAGGCTCACAATCGCATAGTCGGATTGAAACTCTTCCGCGATATTTGAAAGCGAGGGAAGAAACATGTTCAGTGACAAAACCGAAAGCCCGGTGAGGAGCACCAGGGTAAAAAACCCTGGGGGAGATGTGGCAGCATATTTCATTAAAAACTCATTTATTTCGTAGGCACAAAAAAACCCTTCGGCTTGTCGCCAAAAGGGTTTCTGTGAATCAATTTAGAAAATACCCGCTACGGCGACAGCATTAAGCTCTCCACGACAGTCACTACAACGAAAGTTTCGATGTAGTGTATTGAACGAACTGGTTGGTAAATCAAATCGGGTTCCATCAAAAGCAGTATTTAAATAATTAATTTACTCTCTGCGTTCCATTTAAACACATATTCATACGGAGTCCATCTTTATCCCTGCCACCGATTAAACCGATAGTATTCAGCGTCGAGGGTTAGCAGTTACCGACGGATAACCATTTTCTCCTGGATAACCGTGGAGAACCGGGAGCAGAATATCGCTGGTCAAAAACGAAGCCCATCTATCGGGAAAGCTGCCGTTCAGAATCGAAACGCCAGGGACTGCAAAGTGCCCAAAGCAGACCCCCGACATGAGAATGAGAGGCGACTTACGGCCAATTCTCATCATTGCGACCATTACCAACAATTCATTGTTTCAGCTGTAGCTCGGTGTTATAACCGTTCATAAATAGCCAAATTACGAGCAATTCAAGCAGCCCTCCCAGGGCGATATTGCATATGCAGATTCGTACATTGATAAACAGGTTAATCTGGTATCACTCTAATGAGTACTGACATCATTACTCAAAAACACGCTGTCGTAATAGGAGCAGGAATAGCTGGCCTGTTGGCCGCCGCAGCCCTTTCGGGGACCATTGAGAAAGTGACCATTATCGAAAAGGATGCGTTGTCCGAGGCGCCTAAGGTGCGTAAGGGTGTACCACAAGGTGCCCATGTCCATACTTTGCTCGGTTACACAGTCGAGGCAATGGACAAGTTACTTCCAGGCCTGATGGCCGAGGTGTATGCCGCCGGTGCAGTGAAAATCCGGCGCAATCATGATATCTGGTTCCACGACTCAGTCGGACCGACACCAATCCGTGACGTCGGCATTCTCACGCCATCCGTTACCCGCCCCCTGTTGGAGCACGTGATCAGGCAACGAGTGCTGGCTTTGCCCAATGTCCACTTACGCGACGCCACTAAAATGACGGAATTAGAGGTCGATGGGCAAGGCTGTATTGTCGGTTTGTGGGTCGAAACGGGCGACATATCGGAGTTGATATCCGCTGATCTGTTGGTGGAGTGCTCGGGACGGGCTTCAAAACTAGCGGCCTGGTTACCAGCTCACGGATACGGTGAAGTA
>JACZQS010000284.1 GCA_022545625.1 Pseudomonadota bacterium | reverse complement strand
TAATTGCGCACGTAGTTTTTCCAGGTTAGCAATTCGGGCATCGAGCTGGTCGCGCCATTTTAGCGACAATTTCTCCCAGTCACGTCGAGTCGGTGTGCGCTTATCTGGTAGCGTTTCCAGCGCCGATGAAATTTCTTCGAGACTGAGCCCGAGAGATTGCGCGACCTTGATAATCGATATTCGGCGCAGCATCGAGCGATGATAGCGGCGTTGATTACCAGGCCCCCGATGCGACCTGACCAATTTTCGGGTTTCGTAGAATCGCAGGGCCGAGGCCGCTACACCAGTTCTCCGGGCGGTTTCACCGATAGTTAGAAAAGTGTCAGTCATGGTATTCTAAAATAATATCTTGACTTAAAGTATACTTTAAGTTTTATAGTAGATATACCCTGGTTCACTGTCGATCAACATGAATACTACGCTGAGAAAGCCGATTACCGAAGATAGCCACTGGATGCCGGCAATATCGGTGGCGGAGCTGCAAAAATCCGAGGCTCTTCTGGTCCGCATCGACGGAAAGCAGATCGCGCTGTTCAATACTTCACGGGGTATACGCGCCTGCGATAATCGTTGCCCGCACGAGGGATACCCACTTTCGCAGGGTAGTCTTTCCGCAGACTGCATTCTTACCTGCAACTGGCATAACTGGAAATTTAACCTCGACAGCGGCGAAAACCTCTATGGTGGTGATCGCCTGCGTACCTACCCGGTCGAGCTTCGTGGTGATCAAATCTGGGTGGATATCAGCGAGCTACCCTACGCACAACGCCGCGCCACTATCGAGGGCAGCTTGCGCGATGCATTTGACGACCATGCTTATGATCGCATTGGACGTGAAATTGCGCGTTTGGCCCGCCTTGGGGATGATCCACTCGATGCGTTACGCCTGGCGATCGAATGGTCGTGGCAACGCATGGAGTTTGGCTGGACCCACGCCTACGCAGGCATGGCCGACTGGTTGATTTTATACGACGAATATCGAGGCAACAAGGAGTCACAACTGGTGTGTTTGCTCGAATCCGTCGCCCATACCGCGTTCGATGTGCTTCGCGAACCCGAATACCCATTTCCGAAAAAAATCACTGCGTTTGATGAAACAAGCTTTCTTGACGCCATCGAAGGCGAAGATGAATCCACCGCAGTCGCCGCGTTGCGTGGTGGCTTGCGCGATGGCCTGCAGTTCAGTGATTTTGAACCCGCGTTGACCCGGGCCGCACTGGCGCACTACAACGATTTTGGCCATTCGCTGATCTATGTCACTAAGGCCGCCCAGTTGATCGATCGGCTTGGGCAGCAAGTTGCGGAACCACTGCTGCTTTCGCTGACACGAAGCATTATATACGCCCGACGCGAAGACAAGATCCCCGAATTTCACGGCTATACGACTGCTCTCGCCGCCTGGGGTAAGGCTAATGACCCGCTGCCAGGCGTCGAGCAATGGCGCAAATATGGTATCGACAAATCGCTCAAAGCCTGTGTTGCGAGCAGTATGCAAAAACCCGAGGCAATATACGACAGACTGTTAATCGTAAACGCGATCAATCTACTCAGCTTTGATATTGCTCAACAGGAAAAGGTAAAAATCTCGGTTTCCGGCAACGTCGGGTGGCTCGATTTCACCCACGGACTGACCTTCGCCAACGCGGTGCGCAAACAATGCTCGCGTTTTCCCCAACTGTGGCCCCAGGGACTATTGCAGATGGCCTGTTTCAGCGGTCGCAACACGGGTTTTACAACCCCGCAATACGATCTGGAAAGATGGCGTTTAAATGATTTTGAGCGGGATATTAAAAGTTTAACCGCACGCATACTCGATCATGGTCAGGCAGAATATATCGTTTCGGTACACTGGCTAAAGCTCGCGCTGGCGGTGCGAGAGGAAATGCACGAATTGCCCGCTGAAGCGGCGACCTACCTGGCAGCGGCACTCAATCGATTTATCAATTCACCGCTAAAGCGTCGGCAGGCGCGACGAACCGCGCATCAATCTTTACAATTTGTTGCAAAAGAATGACCCGAGTACTGCTGCCCGACCCATAATATGACGAGGAACACTAGAATGGCTAAAAGCAAGAAAGCACGCGCGATCGGATTCAACCATATCGCCCTGGAAGTTGGTGACATCGACCAGGCGCTGGAATTCTACGCCAAATTTATTGACTTCGAGTTACGCGGCAAGAGCGAGAACATGGCTTTCATAGACCTCGGAGATCAATTCCTCGCGCTACAGAAAGGCCGTCGCCAGTCCCAGGATGATGAAAGGCATTTTGGTCTCGTGGTATCGGACGAGGAGGCAGTTAGAAACTCGTTAAACGAACACGGCATAGAGATTCTGCCGGGTCGATTCCTCGATTTCCTCGATCCCTGGGGCAACAGGGTCGAAATCGTTGGCTACACCGAAATTCAGTTCACCAAGGCACCTCATGTCCTGCGTGGTATGGGCCTCGAAAATCTCCACAAAAGCGATGCCGCCATACAGGAACTCAAGGACAAGGGTATGTCGCCGGGCTAGCCATAAAATTGATTCGTTGTACCGGTTTAATTGCCTGTCCTGCAACAACGAGATATTCTGCGCGTCTCAATCTGGTAACCGTATATGCGCAACAGCCCGCTACTCCCCTACTTCCTGATTATTACCGCCGGGGTGGTGTGGGGAGGTACATTTTCACTGGCGCTGATCGCGACAGCGGATGGTACGCATCCGGTGATGTTGACCAGTTACCAGGTGGTAATCAGCGCAATATTTTTTATCGGCATATGCCTGTATTCCAGGGTTCCGCTATTTCGATTACAGCGGCTTCCAATTTACACGCTGCTTGCCCTGCTCGGAATTATTCTCCCCGACCTGCTTTATTATTTTGCAGCACCCCATCTGAACGCCGGCATCCTCTCGATCACGGTTTCTACAGTGCCACTTTTCACCTACGCAATAATGTGGGCGATGCGCTATGAACAAATGATATTAAAACGCGCACTAGGCATCCTGCTCGGCATGACCGCAATTTTGCTGCTAGTGCTTCCCGACCAGGAATTGAGCAGCATTAATGCCAGCTACTGGATATTGGCCGTGGTTTTGTGCGCGGTGTGTTACGCGATTGAAAACGTTTATATCTCGGAAGGTATTAACATCGATCTCGACATCAGGGAATTACTCTGTGGTTCTAATATCGTGGCTACAATAATATTGGTTCCTACCACTGCGTGGATGGGCGTTGGAGTACCGGTGTCCTGGATATTGACCCCGGCAGCCCTTGCAATTTCAACAATCGCACTATCCAGCACGCTGGCTTACATGATGTTTTTTTATACGATCAGAACTGCCGGACCGGTTTTTGCCAGCCAGTGTGCCTACATCGTGACGATATCCGGTATCCTCTGGGGCATCATAATATTTGCCGAAGTGCATACCATCTGGGTCTGGCTCTCGGTGGCAGTCATGATGGCAGGGCTTGCGCTGGTAACTCCGGCAGCCAGGGCGGGTACGAAGCTGGCGGAGCAAACTATTTAAAAAAACAGACCTTCCGATGATTTAAGTATTTGATAAAACAGGAG
>JACZQS010000027.1 GCA_022545625.1 Pseudomonadota bacterium | reverse complement strand
TGCCCAAAATGACCAATTCCCATGTTGTGAAACTTAGCAATAGCCCTGCTATTACGCAGCACAGGGAAGTGCCAGTGCCGCGGCGACAGGATGTCGATGAGCGGCCTTGCGTTCCACGCCTTGAACTGAACGGTCCGACGCTTCGGCATTTTGAATCACAACCCGATTCACCCAGAATTAATCAGAGGTTCCCTAGGCTGGTCGTTTCACAGTCAACACTACTACCAGAGAGGAACTAATCATGGCCGAGTATGATCGCGAACTAGACGCTTCAGGCCTTAACTGCCCCTTACCCATTCTTCGTGCCAAGAAAGCACTCAGTGATATGGAGGCGGATCAAACCCTTCTTATCATATCTACCGATCCGGGTTCAGTTAAGGACTTCGAAGCTTTCGCAAAACAGACAGGCAACCAGTTGCTTTCATCGACCGAAGATGGTGGTAAGTTTAAATTTGTGATGAAAAAATCCTAAGCGAACAGTAAAAGCATCGACTACCGGTGCAATCAATCGGCTATCTAACAATCGGGTGAAACAATCTTCCAGCCCTGCTTTTTGCCAGTGTCGACGGCCAAAAACTTCTAATTAGCGGCTATGTTTGCCGAAGTTCCGAACAAATTCCCGCTACGGGCGTTATATTTAGTGCATTTCTTGTTTAACCATAATAAAATTTCCGGTTCTGCGTAGGTTTTGTACGCTATAACAAATCATATTTTTGAGGTACAAGTGGAATTATCGGGTTCTGAAATTATCATTCAGTTTTTGAAGGACGAGGGAGTTGAACATCTCTTCGGATACCCCGGGGGAGCGGTTCTGCACATTTACGATGCACTGCATAAACAGAATGATATCAAACATATTTTAGTGCGCCACGAACAGGGAGCCGCGCATGCCGCTGATGGGTATGCCCGCGCAACAGGCAAACCGGGTGTGTGCCTGGTCACTTCGGGCCCCGGCGCAACGAATGCGATAACCGGGATCGCCACCGCTTTTATGGATTCGGTGCCGTTAGTAGTCATTACTGGTCAGGTTCCGAGTCATGCTATTGGCAGCGACGCGTTTCAGGAAGTCGATGCGGTTGGCATCAGTCGGCCATGCGTCAAGCATAACTTTCTAGTCAAGGATCTCAACAAGCTTGCGGAAACACTGAAGAAAGCCTTTTATATAGCGACCACCGGACGGCCAGGGCCCGTCGTGATCGATATTCCAAAAGATATTACCGCGCCCCACATTAAAATTCCTTACGAATATCCGAAACAGGTCAAGATACGGTCTTATAACCCGAATCTTAAGGGCCATCCCAGGCAGATCAAGCGTGCGGTCGAATTATTACTCAGCGCCAAGCGACCGATGATTTATTCCGGTGGCGGCGTCATTATGGATGGCGCATCCCAAGAATTGCGTGATTTTGTGCATCACCTGGGATACCCGATTACACAAACCCTGATGGGCCTGGGCGCTTTTCCCGGAACTGATCCGCAATTTATCGGTTTGCTGGGTATGCATGGAACCTACGAGTCGAATATGGCGATGCACGATTGCGATGTACTCATTGCCATCGGCGCGCGGTTCGACGATCGAATTACCGGCGTCCCGAGCAAATTCTGTCCTTACGCGCAAATTATACACATCGATATAGACCCTGCGTCGATATCCAAGACTATCACTGCCGACATCCCGATCGTCGGCGGCGCAAAACAGGTATTGACCGAAATGCTTAAAATTCTGGTCAATTCCGATCAACCCATTGATAAATCCGCCACCGAAGACTGGTGGAATAAAATAAAGTCCTGGCAGAAACAGAATAGCTTTGCTTACGATAAAAAAGAGGGCGTGATCCAGCCGCAAACCGTCATCGAGGAGCTCTACCAGGTTACCGGGGGTGAGGCTTATATTACCTCGGACGTGGGTCAGCATCAGATGTTCGCCGCACAATTTTATCATTTCGACGAACCCAGACGCTGGATCAATTCTGGAGGGCTTGGCACCATGGGATTTGGTCTGCCGGCGGCGATGGGGGTGAAGATAGCGTTTCCGGATAAAGATGTAGCCTGCGTTACCGGCGAGGGTAGCATTCAGATGTGTATGCAAGAATTATCTACCTGTCTTCAATACGACGTACCGGTGAAGATCATCAACCTCAACAACCGATACCTGGGCATGGTGCGTCAGTGGCAGGAATTCTTCTACGAAAAACGCTACTCGCATGTATATATGGATGCGCTCCCTGATTTTGTCAAACTCAGCGAGGCTTATGGCCATGTTGGCATCAAGGTCGAAGACCCAAACGATTTGCACGATGCGATGAAAGAAGCATTTGAGCTCAAAGATCGCACCGTGTTTCTCGATATCATCACCGATCAGGAAGCCAATGTTTATCCGATGATTTCAGCCGGCAAGGCGCACAATGAAATGGAACTCTCTCCGTTGCAACAGAAAATTCAGGCGTCACTCAAGACTAGCGGAGAAATTGCGTAATGCGTCATATAGTATCTTTACTGGTCGAAAATGAGGCCGGCGCACTATCACGTATCTCCGGGTTATTCTCAGCGCGCGGCTATAATATCGAGTCCCTGACTGTGGCAACTACCGAGGACCCAACCCTGTCACGGATGACAATTATTACCACCGGGTCTGACCGCATCATCGAGCAAATTACCAAACAGCTGAACAAGCTGGTCGATGTGGTTAAATTGCAGGATTTTACCGAGGGTAATTTCATCGAACGAGAAATGATGTTTGTCAAGGTGAGAGCCGTGGGTGACGATCAACGCGCCGAAATTAAACGGCTATCCGATATTTTCCGCGCACGCATCATCGATGTCACCGACACTACTTTTTGTATCGAGCTGACCGGTTCTGGGGATAAACTGGAGGCGTACATCAGGGCAATGCACGAGAAAAACGTGATTGAAGTCGTGCGTTCCGGCTCGATGGGCATACTGAGGGGCGAAAGAGCTTTAACTATATAAACCAGTTTGCAGGTCAATCACTTTCGCTCTAAGTCCCAGGATTTCATCCCCGCGGGTGATAAAACCTGCCGCCGACAAGCTCACTGAAATAGATGATCAAATTACTTTTTGGCAGCTCGAAATATAATCGATTATTAGGGCGCTATTAACCAATCCAGCAATCCATGAGGGTGTTATGAATATTTATTACGATAAAGATTGTGATCTTTCCATCGTCCAGGGCAAGAAAGTGACCATTGTCGGTTACGGATCCCAGGGACATGCCCACGCTAATAATCTAAAAGAGTCCGGTGTCGATGTTACGGTTGCCCTGCGCGAGGGTTCAGCATCTGTCGCCAAGGCGGAAGCTGCTGGCCTGGTGGTAAAGAATACCACCGACGCGATTAAAACTGCTGACGTGGTGATGGTTTTAACACCGGACGAATTTCAAAATCAGCTGTATCGAAACGAAATCGAACCCAATATCAAGCAGGGCGCCGCGCTGGCGTTTGCGCATGGTTTCGCGATTCATTTCAACCAGGTGGTCCCACGCGCCGACCTTGACGTAATCATGATTGCACCAAAAGCACCCGGACACACAGTTCGTTCCGAATTTGTCAAGGGTGGCGGTATCCCCGATCTGATCGCAATTCAACAGGATGCCACCGGCATGGCGAAGGAACTTGCCCTGTCGTACGCTGCAGCCATCGGCGGCGGACGTACGGCAATTATTGAAACCACTTTCAAGGATGAAACCGAGACCGATTTGTTTGGTGAACAAACGGTATTGTGCGGTGGCACTATCGAGTTGGTAAAGGCCGGGTTCGAAACGCTGGTCGAGGCCGGATATGCGCCCGAACTTGCCTATTTCGAGTGTCTGCACGAGTTGAAGCTGATCGTCGATTTAATCCACGAAGGTGGAATCGCCAACATGAACTATTCGATTTCAAACAATGCCGAATTTGGCGAATATATCACCGGCAAAAAGATCATCAATGAGGAAAGCCGCCGGGCGATGAAGGAATGTCTCGAAAACATCCAAAATGGCTCCTACGCAAAGAAATTTATTGCAGAAGGCCAGTCTAATTATCCCGAGATGACGGCCTGGCGGCGTAACAACGCGGCCCATGAAATAGAGCAAACTGGCGCCAGGTTACGCGCGATGATGCCCTGGTTAAGCGCCAATTCCCTGGTCGATAAATCTAAAAACTAGGATATCTCTCTCAGGACATAGCCCACCAGGCGAAACCAATGGACGATAGCAACCCGAAACCAAAGCAAAAAAATCTGCGTAAGGGTATTTTCCTGTTGCCTAATCTTTTCACCACAGGTGCCCTGTTTGCGGGTTTTTACGCGATTATCGTGGCGATGAAGGGGCAATATGAAATCGCGGCGATAGCGATTTTTCTCGCCATGCTACTTGACGGGCTCGATGGGAGGGTAGCGCGCCTGACCAATACCCAGTCGGCATTTGGCGCAGAGTACGATAGCCTGGCCGATATGGTATCGTTTGGCGTGGCCCCGGCCCTGGTCCTGTATCAGTGGTCATTGATCAATCTTGCCGAGGTTTCTCCTTTTTTGGGAAAGATTGGCTGGTTGGCCGCGTTTATATACACCACCTGTACCGCATTAAGACTGGCAAGATTTAACACCCAGGTCGGTATTGCGGATAAACGTTATTTCCAGGGTCTCGCCTGCCCTGCTGGTGCCGCAGTGTCTATGGGTGCGGTCTGGGTGTGTGAGACCTATGGCATTACAGGCGGCGAAGTCATGTACGCCGCCCTGGTATTGACCCTGGTGGTCAGCACCTTGATGGTATCGAAATTTTCTTACTACAGCTTCAAAGATCTGGACATGCGTAAAAAAGTGCCGTTTGTATCGGTATTGGTAGTCATGCTGTTATTTGTATTTTTGTCGATAGAACCGCCAACGATTCTATTTTCTGCGTCATTTTTATACCTGTTGTCTGGCCCGGTAATTTCGCTGTTTCGCTGGAACAGAAACAGGCAGCGTCTAAGCGAAGCTGGCGGTAAAAGCGAACCCGATGAAACTAAATAACCCGGTAAGTTTAAGCTGAAGTTTTTATCGCTTGGCAAGCCGCAAAGAGTTGGCTATATTCATCTGCTCCAACGAGGCGATATTATCGGGTTCAACCATGCAAGCTTACGCCATAGTCCGTAACCCAGCCCTGACTTTTAGTCAGGCCCACCTGCTTACCCGTGCACTGCAATCGCTACTTCTCTTACTGCTGCTGCCGTAAGGCAGACAGAGAACTCCTGACGAGGGCAAACGTGAATAATTACACTCCTATTAAAGATTTCAGTAAAATGAGTTAGCAATGGATAAAGAAAAATTAATCATATTCGACACCACGCTTCGCGACGGCGAACAAAGCCCGGGCGCGTCGATGACCAGGGACGAAAAAATTCGTATTGCCCGCGCCCTGGAGGCGATGAAGGTTGATATTATCGAGGCCGGTTTTCCGATCGCCAGTGACGGCGACTTTGAAGCCGTGAAGGCGGTGGCCGAGATAGTCCGGGACAGCACGGTTTGTGGCCTCGCACGCGCTGTAAAAAAAGATATAGAACGCGCCGGTGAAGCGATCAAACCGGCCAATTCGGGGCGCATTCATACCTTCCTGGCAACTTCGCCCATTCACATGAAACACAAGCTGCGGATGACCCCCGATGAAGTAGTCGAAGCCGCGGTGAAGGCCGTTCGTATGGCGCGTGCCTATACTGACAACATCGAGTTCTCACCCGAAGACGCCGGGCGCTCCGAGCCTGATTTTTTATGTCGAATTATCGAGGCGGTGATCGCCGAGGGTGCCACTACGATCAATATTCCGGATACCGTCGGATATAACATTCCACACCAGTTCGGTGAATTGATTAAGCAGTTAATCGAGCGTGTACCGAATTCGGACAAGGCAGTTTTCTCGGTCCACTGCCACAATGACCTGGGCCTTGCGGTTGCGAATTCCCTGTCCGCGGTATTGGCCGGTGCTCGTCAGGTGGAATGCACCATTAATGGTCTCGGTGAACGCGCAGGCAATGCCTCGCTGGAAGAGATAATCATGGCGGTACGCACACGCAAGGATGCGTTTCCCTGTGACTCCACTCTGGATACCACACAAATCCTGACCTGTTCCAAGCTGGTCGCAGGCATTACTGGATTTAACGTGCAGCCGAACAAGGCGATTGTCGGTGCCAACGCATTTGCCCACGAGTCCGGAATTCACCAGGACGGCGTGCTCAAATCACGTGAAACCTACGAAATCATGCGTCCACAGGACGTGGGATGGGCGACGAATAGACTGGTGCTGGGTAAACACTCGGGTCGAAACGCTTTCAAGACCCGTATGACAGAATTAAATATCGATTTTTCATCGGAACAGGAACTCAATGAAGTATTTATCCGATTCAAAACCCTGGCCGATAAGAAACACGATATCTTCGACGAGGATTTACAGGCACTGGTGACCGAATCCGCCCTCGATACTGAAAACGAATCGATCAAACTGGTGTCTTTACGGGTCTGCTGTGAAACTGGTGAGACACCCAATGCCACCATGACTTTAAACATCAATGGTAAAGAGCAGAAGGCAGAATCTGCCGGCGATGGCCCGGTAGATGCCTGCTTCAAGGCGATAGAAAAGATCACTGCTACCGGGGTGAACTTGCAGTTATATTCGGTCAATGCAATTACTACCGGTACCGATTCGCAGGGCGAAGTAACCGTTCGGGTCGAAAAAGACGGGTATATTGTCAATGGCCAGGGGGCGGATACCGATATTGTGATCGCTTCGGCGAAGTCTTATATCAACGCGCTGAACAAGGTCATCAATAATTCCGGCAGAACCCATCCGCAAACGGGTGATGTTTAACCACCCATGCTAACTCCTCGGCAACAACATTGTCTGAAGGGAATTGGGATACAACAGTGGGTCGGGCGATCCGCTGGAAAGCCTGCTCTGGAAGTTGTCCCTGCGGTTGAGAGTATCGGGGTGAGAACAGAGGAGATCACCAGGCAAGATAGGCAGGAAATTCCTGTAGTCGAGGCACCTGCTCCGCCTAAACTCGATACCTGGGACAATATTACCCGATCGATACATCAGTGCGAGGCTTGCGAGTTATCCCAGAATTGTACCCAGAAGGTTCCCGGGGTAGGTAGTCAGCAGGCCGGGCTAATGATCATCGGTGAAGGTCCGGGCCACGAGGAAGACCTCAGGGGTGAACCCTTTGTCGGTCGCTCCGGGCAATTACTCGACAAGATGTTGTTGGCGATCGGGTTATCAAGATCGCAGGTGTTTATCACCAATATAGTCAAATGTCGGCCACCTAATAATCGCGACCCGCATTCTAACGAGGTGCAGGCCTGCGAGTCCTTTCTGCAGGCCCAGATCAAGCATATCGCACCCCGGGTGATCCTCGCAGTGGGTAGAATTTCCGCCCATCATTTGCTCAATAGTACCAGCCCGGTGGGCAAACTAATCGATCAAGTTCACCAGCTACCAGGTTCAGATATTCCGCTTAAAGTCACCTATCATCCTGCTTATTTGCTGCGTAACCCATCGGCTAAATCGATAGTCTGGAACGACATGAAGATCCTGCATAAAATGCTAGGTCTATGACTGATAGCGAACTGACATTTCGGCAGATGGCACTCGAGGACATCAGTGCCGTGATACAACTTGAAAACGAGGTGTACCAGTTTCCATGGACCGACCGAATTTTCAAGGACTGTATTCGCGTTGGCTACGACTGCTGGTTAGCACACCTCGGAAATACAATCGTCGCGCATGCAGTAATTAGCATAGCAGCCGGTGAAAGCCATATATTAAATCTCTCGGTGACCAGAAATCACCAGGGTAAGGGCATAGGCAAACAATTTATTCAGTTTCTGCTAAATATTGCGCGTAACAAGCGTGCGCAAATAATGATGCTGGAGGTGCGACCGAGTAACATCCGTGCAATTAATTGTTATAGTTCAGCCGGATTTAATGAAATAGGATGCCGAAAAGATTATTATCCGGCGCCGAACGGTAAGGAAGACGCACTACTCTTCGCCAAACAAATTCCCTGAGGGGGTCTCTATTAATTGTCTTTTTCCGCGATTGCGGCGTTACCGATTTTTGCTCCTGCAAAATCGGCATACCGTACATCCTGTACATAAGCACCGTGCTGGTGCGCCAGCCCGGTCGATCCTCATGTATTTCATATACACTGCGGTTCTGCGCGCGGTGGTTACTCGGGCTTCGCCCTCGCCCTGCGGGCCAGCCTTCGGCTGTTGTCTCCGCTTCGCTCCGGCTCCTTGCTCTTATTGCCATGGATGGCATGTATGCAGGCTTTGCAGGAGCGAAAGCCTGCCACGAAAAAATCCGAATTAATAGAGACCCCCTTGAGTCAAAAAGTTAACTGCTGCATCGATCAAATGAGTAAATTTTGATGTCTGATATAGACGAAATGCGCCGGCGTCGCACTTTCGCGATCATTTCACACCCGGATGCCGGCAAAACCACGGTGACTGAAAAGTTATTACTTTTTGGCAAGGCTATTCAGATGGCGGGTACGATTAAAAGCAGGAAAGCCGCACGACATGCCACCTCGGACTGGATGGAACTGGAGAAACAACGTGGTATCTCAGTGACCTCGTCGGTGATGCAGTTCCCCTATAAGGAATGCATTATAAACTTGCTCGACACGCCGGGACACGAGGATTTCTCCGAGGATACCTATCGCACTTTAACCGCTGTTGATTCGGCGCTGATGGTGATCGATTGTGCCAAGGGTGTCGAAGAGCGAACTATCAAGCTAATGGATGTTTGTCGCCTGCGCGATACGCCGATCATCACCTTTATCAATAAACTCGACCGTGAAGGGCGCGATCCGATTGAACTGATGGATGAGGTGGAAGACATATTGAAAATACGTTGCGCGCCGATTACCTGGCCGATTGGCATGGGCAAGCAGTTGAAGGGCGTTTTTCACCTGCGAAACGATTCGGTACATTTATTTTCGGCCAGCGAAGCCGAAAAGGTATCATCGGGTGAAGTCATCAAGGGTCTCGATAACCCGCGGCTGGATGAGATACTGGGCCCTACGGCTGCAGATTTTCGTGAAGAAATCGAGCTGGTACGCGGAGCATCGAACGAATTTGACATCGATAGTTATCTCAGGGGCGAATTAACGCCGGTATTTTTTGGCTCGGCGATTAACAACTTTGGTATAGCCGAATTGCTCGATGCTTTCGAAGACTACGCTCCGCCGCCGATGGCACGCCCAACTCGAACCCGAACTATACAACCCGTCGAGGACGAACTAACCGGGTTTGTGTTTAAAATTCAGGCGAACATGGATAAACAACACCGTGATCGTATCGCCTTTATGCGAATTTGTTCGGGCAAGTACACCCGGGGTATGAAAGTAAAACACGTGCGAATCAAGAAAGACGTGAAGATACCCGACGCACTCACATTCATGGCTGCCGATCGCAGCCATGTAGAGGAAGCCTATACAGGCGACATTATCGGCATTCATAATCACGGTACGATTCGTATCGGTGATACCTTTACCATGGGAGAGGATCTCGCTTTTACCGGTATTCCTAATTTTGCACCCGAGCTATTTCGACGCGCGCGCCTGAAAGATCCGCTGAAGATGAAGGCCCTGCTTAAGGGTTTAATGCAGCTGTGCGAAGAAGGCGCTACCCAGCTA
Source organism: Pseudomonadota bacterium (assembly GCA_022545625.1). Classification (GTDB taxonomy): domain Bacteria; phylum Pseudomonadota; class Gammaproteobacteria. The sequence goes on along the minus strand of JACZQS010000027.1, from coordinate 2,956 downwards.
TTCAGGCCTGTTGCGAATAACGACCTGGTTCTGGGCGCGGTCGGTGTGTTGCAATTCGAAGTGGTGGCACACCGCCTCAAGGACGAATATGGTGTCGACTGCGAATTTGAAGCGGTTAATGTTAGTACCGCACGTTGGATTACCTGTAGTGATGAGAAAAAACTGGATGAATTTAAAAATAAGGTTCGCAACAATCTCGCACTCGATCATGCTGGAGATCTGGCCTACGTGGCTCCCTCGCGGGTCAATCTAGCCATGACACAGGAACGCTGGCCTGAAATCGAATTCCTCGCCACGCGCGAACATGGCATTTACGATTAAGTGTAAACCATTAATCCTGTTTGCCTGGCTGGTCCTACTGGCCAATTCCTATCATGTTGCCGCATCGACCATCGGGCTACCGACTAGGGACCAAAACCCGATACTACAACCCTACTACCTGCCGACTCTGGGATTTGCATCTCAACCCGGTTGGCAATATTCGAATTCACTATTTATCACTAACACGTTTCAGACCGAAAGCGTCAATAATGAGACCCTGGTGATTGACGCCGAGAGCTACCGTTTTGAATTCGCAATTGCCTACCAGCAAAACGACTGGAGATTGAGTACAAAAATCCCGTTAATTTTCAACCAGGGCGGCTCACTCGACGGCTTGATCGAAGGCTGGCATGATTTTTTTGGATTGTCCGATGGTGGGCGAAAGTCGAACCCAAATGACCAGTTGAATATTGAATATATCAACAATGGCCAGACAGTCTTTTTGCAAGACAGCTCGACTAACGATATAGGCGATATCGAGGTAGCACTGTCGTATCGCCTGGCAGGTGATGAAAAGCAATCCACCGAAATTTCGGCCGGGATCGAGTTGCCAACCGGTTCGATCGAAACTAACTCGGGAAACGAAGCAATCGACGTGGCACTTTGGTTGGTTCACCAGCGTTCAGTAACAGAAATGACAGAACTATATGGCCTGATAGCCTATAGTCGACTCGGCAAGGGTGGGCAGCTAGGTGGACAGCTAAATGCAGGTACCTGGGTAGCGCAACTGGGAGCCGAACACGACTTCAATGCAAATATTACCGGAATCCTTCAGTTTGATATGCATTCAGCACTGATAAAGGATAGCGAACTGAAGGCGTTTGGAAATTCGTTGCAAGTGCAAGTAGGCCTGAAATTCAGAAACTGGATCGAAAATCATAATCTCGACCTGTTTTTTTCCGAAGATATTTATTCGGGTTCAGCACCGGATATTACTTTTGGAATAAGACTCAGCAGCCGTGATTAACCTCAAGGCGGCCCTGTTAAATCATCAACTGTTGAGTAGCCGGCAAGTTCCTATCGACCAACCTACACCAGCTCACTAACGATCTGCGGATTATTCTCCAGCGTACGATGCACCGGGCACTTGTCTGCTATCGCCATTAGGCTAGCCTTCTGTTCATCGCTGAGATCACCTTTAAATGAAATCGAACGGGTAATGCGCTCAATATTGTCATTGCATTCGACGCAATCCTCGGCGTGCACTCGCTCGTGAACCAGTTTTACTTCGATATCTTCCACCGCCATTTTTTTCCGATTGGCATACATTCGCAGGGTCATCGAGGTACAGGCCCCTAGACTCATCAGCAATAAATCGTAGGGCGTTGGTCCCAGGTTCGTACCACCGTATTTCTCGGGTTCATCGGCCAGCAATTGATGACTATCACTAAACATTCCGCGCAAGAATTTTTTATCAAGTTCAGTGACCAGAACTTCGCCGGCTGCGAGTGCCGGTTGTTCGCCAGTCCTGGTTGCATCGTCGGGTTCATCGATTTCAAGATATCGACCTGCCCAGGCGGCAAGTGTGATGCCGACATAATTGGCATCTTTGGCTTTGCTTAGCAAATGATCGGCATCGTCCAGCGAGATAAAACTTTTCGGATGTCTGGCTGCCTGGTATATCTCGGCTGCCTGATCAATTGAAACGATATTGTCAATCGGCGAATGAAACACGATTAACGCCGCATTCAGATTTTTGATCGCTGCGGTTGAGTTGTAATGATTGATATCGTCGAGCATTTGTTTTTTAATCAGGAATTGCCTTCCACCGATATTTATCGAGGCCTCACCCTGCTCCTCGATTAAATTCACATCGTCCTCGAACAGGTGTTCAACATGTTTTGCGGTAGCCGGTGAGCCTATTGTCGCAACCGCCCTGATTGATTCAATTTGCTGCGCTGCGGCTAACACCGCTGCACCACCCAGGCTATGGCCAATCAGCAATTGTGGCGCCGCATAATCGGCTTTAAGTTTCGCCGCTGCCGCTATCAGGTCCTGTACATTGGACGAGAAATTACTGTTGGCAAAATCTCCGTCGCTACTACCCAGCCCGGTGAAGTCAAAGCGTAATACCGCTATTCCGCGGGCTGCCAGCGCCCTGCTAATTCTGGATGCTGCTGCAATATCCTTGCCGCAGGTAAAGCAGTGGGCAAAAATAGCGTAACGCGCAGCGCCGATGTTTTCGGGTGGCGTTTCCAGCAGACCTGCCAGTATTTCGCCCGCATCGTTTTCAAATTCAAGCTTGATTTTAGCCATGCCCACTATCCTCGTGTTTAAATGTTTCTGTGACCAGCTAATCATGCCACAGTTCAGCTAACCTGGCAGTCTGCTTGATTATGTTTTAGAAGATGGGAAAAATCCCTGTTCCCTGTTATTTTATTTTTCATTATTTGCGGGATTAAATATAAATATGATTCGCCGAATCCAAGCTATTTTGCGCTGGCTATTATTTTTATGGGTTAAGGTCGAGGTATTTCCGCGAGATAATCCCCCGTTCGAGCTTATACCGGGCAAGGCTACAATCTATATTCTGGCAGACCGGGGTGTAAGCGACCTGCTGGTATTAACCCGGGTAACCAATGACCTTCAATTACCCGATCCAATGCAACGATTGTCGAATCCAGGCCTATCGAAC
>JACZQS010000283.1 GCA_022545625.1 Pseudomonadota bacterium | reverse complement strand
TCGGCATCGGTACCGCAATAACGGGCTACCTGCCGTCGATAATGGGTCTGTACTTCACCACGGTATTAATGTCGCTCGGATATCATTATGCCGAAACCATAAACCAGTCGCTCACGCTCCAGTTAATTAGCAAGGAGCGGCTGCCGGTCTTCATGGGCAAACAACTGGCGGTCGGATCATTTACCGGATTGTTCGTTTTCGCCGCGCTTTACTGCCTGGTCGACCTGCTCAATCTGGGTTACCAACTGGTTTACCTGCTAGGTGGTTCATTGACGGCGCTGATCGCGGTTACGATGTATCTTAAATTCCCGCATTTCAAAGGTGAATCCGAACAACACAAAAAAATAATCCTCAGAAAGCGTTACTGGTTATATTATCTGCTGACCTTTCTTTCTGGTGCGCGCCGCCAGATTTTCGTCGTCTTCGCCGGTTTTTTGATGGTGGAAAAATTTCATTTCTCGGTCGGTGAAATGTCGATGTTGTTCCTGGTCAATGGTGTGCTGACGATTTATCTCGCCCCCCGGATTGGGCGGCTGGTGAGTTACTGGGGCGAAAAGCGGACACTGACGCTCGAGTACAGTGGATTGATTATCATATTCAGCTGTTATGCAATCGCAGAAAGTGCCATATTCGCTTCCTTGCTCTATGTACTCGATCACATTTTCTTCGCCATGGCGATCGCACTGAAAAGCTATCTCAAAAAAATTGCCGACCCAGCCGACATAGCCTCGACTGCCGGTGTTTCATTTTCGATCAATCACATCGCCGCGGTTATCCTGCCGTTCGCACTCGGGCTGGTATGGATCGTCTCACCAGCGATGGTGTTTATTACTGGTGCCGCAATCGCGGTGATGTCTCTGGTGCTATCGCAAATGGTGCCCGCGGCACCGGAGCGGGGAATGGAGACTATTTATTCGCATGGCTAATTAGTTGACCAGCTAGTAATTTCAAAACTGGATTTATACCTCATACAAAATATCCGATCGGATGATGTATTTCGTGCCGGAAATAATTTCTTCTGAACCATGTAGACAATGCAGTGGATGCATACCGTGAGGAAAGCAAAGCGCCGCGCCAGCTGCTGTTCTGATATTCACGGTTTTGGTCTGATGGTGATTTCCCGCTGGCTGGGATGGGTCATAATTTTCGACAAAAAACTGTGTGTTACCGCCTTCATAATCCTCACTTAAAAAAAGCAGAAACGATAGCTGACTCCATCGATCCGGATAGGCGTTGCTTAACAGTTTTCTGTCGATAACCTTGCTCCCAGGCCAGGCACCATCGGTATGCGGTTTAAAATAATCCCCTGGTTGATAGCGATAGAATCGAAAACGGGCGTTGATACCCAACGCTTTTTTGCCTGAAAAAAAATCCCGGTCATCATTCATCAACGGTTGACAGCGTTGCCAGATAATATCGCTGGTTAAATCGTCTACCACCCAGGTGACATTATGATTGTGTCGGACCGAGCGGGGTAATGAGACCGCGGCATCTTTCAGGTAACCCAGAGCCTCGGTCAAATCAATCAATCGCGCACATTCGGCTTTGGATAAAATACCCAGTAGTTGAAATGCGCCAGGTACTTCATCGATTTCAGTACGTTTACAATTGACCGGATTTTTATCGGCCAGGTTTGCCGGATTATCGCGGTCGCTTGCCCAGGTAGGCAGGGCAGGATGTTCAGCGCCCGGTTCACGGGCAACAATATAAAAACTCTCGGTGAATTGGTTTTGCATTTTGTGTCAGCCTGGCAGCTAAATCCTGAAGCTATTACCCGGTATTTCGCAAGCCCGCTGCAATTGAATTGATCGAGCTTAGCAGGGCACTTTGCCATTCCTGGCGTTTTTCTTCCGCCACCGTTTCGTCACGGTATTTCTTCAACAGATTAATTTGCAGATAAGCCAATGGATCCAGGTAAGGATCCCGACGGGTGAGTGACAGGGTGAGCACAGGGTCGGTCGACAACAGGTTTCTGATATTGGCTACTTTTAGTACCTGTTCGATCGTACGTTTATTTTCCCTTTTAATATTCCCAAAAATGGACTCACCAAGCTCCTTGTCATGGCACAGCTTGCTGTATTCGCACGCGGTGCGCATATCGCTTTTGAACAGCGTCATTTGCATATTGCTTATCATCGATGCAAAAAATGGCCACTGCCTGTACATATCACGTAAATTTTTCAACGATCGTGGATTTTTTTCGAGCCAGTGGCTAATCGCATATCCGACACCATACCAGGCCGGCATCATATGACGCGACTGGCTCCAGCCGAATACCCAGGGAATAGCGCGTACCGAAGATTTAGTCATCTCTCCCTTGCGCCTGTGCGAAGGCCGCGAACCGATATTCATCAAACCGATCTCGTTTACCGGCGTGGCTTCGTAAAAGTATTCGAAGAAGCCCCGGGTATGGTCGGTCAGGTCACGATAGCATTGCTCAGACAGGTCGGATAATTGCTGCATCTCGGCATGGAATCTATCGTAGTTGGCGCTTTCTTCACCCAGGATGCCAATACTAGCCTTCATCAATCCAGTAATACCCATCGCCAGTTCATAGTGTGCGGTTTCCGTATTACCGTATTTGTGCGATAGCACTTCACCCTGTTCGGTGAACTTGATCTGGCCAAGTACAGTCCCCGGTGGCTGTGACATGATCGCATCGTGGGTGGGACCGCCACCCCGCGTAATTGTGCCACCTCGGCCATGAAACATGCGGCATTTGACACGATGGCGTTTCGTAATTCGAATCACCTTGTGCTGGGCCTGATAAAGGCCCCAGGCAGCCGACATAATGCCGCCGTCCTTGCACGAATCGGAATATCCGAGCATCACTTCCTGTACGCCGCCGCTGATCGACAATAATTCTCTGTATACCGGGTTTTGCAACAGTGTGTCGAGTACCACGTCGATGTGGCCAAGGTCGTTGATGGTTTCAAACAGTGGCGCGATTTCCAGGCTGCAATAGTATTCAGTACCGGCTTTGCCAACCAGGCCTGCGAGATAACCCAGGTACATTACCTCCATGATATGGCTGGCAGTATGAGTCATCGAAATGACATAACTGCCGATGCAGTGTTCACTAATTTCCTTGCGCATCTCGAAAATAGCCTGGAAGACTTCCAGCGTTTGCCTGCTGTCATCGGATAATTTGTCAGGGTCGATCGCTGGAGGGTGATCTGAATCTATTTGCCTGGCGAGAAATTCGAGGCGTTGTTGATCATCCATCTCGGCGTAATTGCCGAGTTTAGCGAGTGCGGTAATTTCCTCGATCGCTAGTGTATGGCGAGCAGACTCCTGTCGGATATCGAGCTTCACCATATGAAAGCCGAAGGTCTCAGCGATACGAATTACATCTTTTAAATCCCCGTTGGCAGTCGAGTATTCCCCATGACTGATGAGCGAATCGCGAATCGAATAAAGGTCGTCGAGAAATTCGGAAGCGTCGGCGTAGGCGTGATGGCTGTCAGGTGTTTTCATACCGCGCAGATTGTTTCTGATCACCGCGAGATTTTTTTTAAGCCGGTAATGCATGTGGTAAAGCTTGCGCCGGTAGACCTCGTCTGCAAACTGGT
>JACZQS010000282.1 GCA_022545625.1 Pseudomonadota bacterium | reverse complement strand
AAAGTTGCATTAACCGCTTAATCTGGATTATCGACTACTTACCATCGCCGCAACCAATAACGATCAACTCTCCAGGGTAAAATTAAGTATCTGCCAACCAAAAAAATGGATTATTTAATTAAGCAATGACTATTACAAACACTGCCAAAATTAAATCACAGGGGGCTGTTCAGCAAACACCTGATCTCAATAAGCTGGGCAATCTTTTCGTTAACACTTTTCCGCAACTCAGTGTCGACGACCAGCATCTCTCCCTTAAGCTCTATCAGCTGCTGGCCGAAGGTGAACCTGTCTCATCCTCCCGACTTTCCAAAGCACTGGGTCTGTCTACTGACGTCGCAAATGAAACCCTCGGTCAATGGCCGGGAGTGTTCTACGATGAGTCAGACCGTATCGTGGCTTTCCTCGGCTTGTCGGTTGAAAAAACACAGCATCAGCTCATGGTCAATGGTAGAACGGTATATTCCTGGTGTGCGTGGGATACCTTGTTCATCCCTGGGCTGCTCAACACAACCGTTAATATCAGCTCGATCTGTGGCGCAAGCGGAGAAGAGGTTAAGCTTACGGTCTCCCCTTCGGGCATCAAATCCGTCGTACCTGGTAATGCTGTAATGTCATTCATAATCCCTGATGAAAATGATTTACGCGAAAATATTACTGCAAACTTTTGTCATTTTGTTTATTTCTTCCGCTCGCGCAAGGATGGCGAAGCCTGGATATCCAGGCACGATGGCACGTTCTTGCTCTCTCTCGAGGAAGCCTTCAAGGTGGGTCAGCTAGTGAATGCAGCGAGGTATAAAGAGACCCTGGGATAAATAGAACTGTCCGATAGACAGGATCAATCAGTGACGCAATCCATAAGCATGCTTGAAGGCAAGGCTTTCGAGGGTGAGTTAGGACTTCTCGGGGAACCGGCCAGATCGACTGACGTGGCGATATTTAACGACGGCATGTTCGTCTCGAAAAAATGCCAGGAGCTATGTGGTTATACCTCTGGCGAATACTGGCTGCGCAAACAAGGGGATCAGATTCAGGTGAAGGCAATGACACCCTGTCTAACCTCCGATGCCACAATTCTGTGGCAGGGAGTTGTCAGCGGTGACCAAATTGAAGGTAGCTTTATCTGGACCAACCGACGATGGTACTGGACCTTCGAAAAGGAATTCTGGTTCAAGGGGAAACTGGTGGAAAGCGATGCATCCGCCAACCAGCAGCAATAATCCGATGGCAATGCGAAACGAGATAAATTATTGAATAGCCGGCTCAGACTGTTTCTTAGTCTGCTACTTCTGATTGCCGTCGTCGCGCTTGGTAATCTGCTGACACAATGGATTATCGACGGATTTGATTTCAAGATTACCCCGCTCAATGAAGCCAAGGTGCATCGACTGATTATGACCTCGATGATCGCCTATGCAATTCTGATGGCGATTCCTTTCGTACCCGCTGCCGAAATCGGGCTTGCCGTGATGATGATTCTGGGTCCCAAGATTGTTCCGCTGGTTTATCTGTGCACGCTGATTTCGCTGATGCTGGGTTTTCTGGTCGGAAGATTCATTCCGAACAAGGCACTGGTTACGCTGCTAAAAGACCTGCGTTTGCACCGAGCAAGCCGGTTTTTAGGCGAACTCGAAAGTCTCGACGCCAGACAACGATTGAATCTGATTCTTACGCGTTCGCCCAGAAGACTGTTTCCGTTTTTAATAAGGCACCGCTATATCGCGTTGTTGTTGGCGATCAACCTGCCCGGAAATATTGTTATTGGAGGCGGAGGGGGCATCGCCATGATGGCGGGCATGAGTCGCTTGTTTTCGGTACCGTATTACTTTTTGACCATCGCGATTGCGGTGGCTCCGTTTCCTTTGCTGCTGGTGACGTTTGGCGAATATTTCGGCGACTGGCCGCTCAACTAGCCCGAATTTCTCACCACCCTTCTACTTAAAACTCGCTATGATCCAGATAATGTGATTCATCTGAACCATAACATCGCTCCTGGTTAAATCTCAGGGACATCAAATGCCCTCAGAGCGTACGATTCGCGGTGGCTTAATATTGCGCGAAAAATACCACATCATTTTGATTTTTTTATCCGCTCAGAGTACGAAACAACTCTTGATATTGCGGTTCCAAGTGTCTCAGTTGGGTCGTAACCTGCCGACCAAAAATTGACCATTAACGACGGCTAAGGGCACATAGCAGCCACTTGAGCAGTGAAAACTGAAGGTCTGCTCTCCCGATAGCGGACGTTCAAAATTCCTGGATTAACTTCTGCTTCCGGCACACAGCGGACTTTCAAATTCCAGGGTCCAGGGTCAGAGACCAGTCAGTAACAATCGCTCGGTTAGTCCACGAACATTGCTGTCGAAGTATCGGGGCTCCCGAAAGAGCCCCGCCTTATCGATCGGCTATTGAATTTCAGTTGACCTGACGATCAGTGCCAACCCGAGCGCCTCTCCATGGTGCGGCCCCACGGCTTCCTTGGGCAGATAATACCACTGGCCATTATTCATTACCCCAAGCTTGCTGGGCATTCGTGGCAACTTGGTTACATCTAACCCGGAGTCGATGAACGACTGTGCTGTAACGAAATCGACCATGTCTTCGGTCGTCTTCGACGGGTCGAGCGCGTAATGCGTCATGTGGCTACCGTTGACCGCCCATGTATTGACGCAATATTCGCCGGATACATCGGCAAGGTCAATGATCATCTCGGGATTTGTTTTGAGATAGTTGCCGATTACCGCGTGTGCCTTCATGGCATTATCGGATAATTCCCCGGCTGTCACGTTGGCTACGCCCAGGGAAACCACTACCGTAAGAACTACTGCTGTTACATATTTCATATCCATTCCTCTTGTTGTAGTTAGGCGGTCGCTGCAGAAAGCAGCTTAAAGAAGGGTGGCCGTCAGCCCTGAATGGTAGGAACGCGCTTATAGATTGCGCTTGGGGTGACTATACGCCCGGTCTTAACTGAAGGCAATTTACAAAAATTCATCCAACTAGGAGCAGGAAAACTTTTTTTGAAATCGTTGATGTCCGCTTAGGGCACTTTGCAGCCCCTGGCGTTTCGATTCTCAAGGTCAGCTTTCTCGTTAGCTGACGTTCAAAATACCTAGAATTACTTCCGCTTGCGTCACTAACCGGTCATTGAGTATGACTGCTTTGCCAGTAGAATTCGGCCTGGAGCGATGATTGCCGGGTAGGACTCTCACCCACTGGGAAACCCCGCCTTTTCACGTCGCACGCACATAGCGGGCGCTTGACGAACAATATATCGCTCGCTCTTGCCCGTTACCAAGTCGAATTTCTAGAGAGAGATTTCAGTGATACCTAAGATTGGATCCCTTGGTGCAAACTGTCCAATGGAACTCGTAGGACCAAAGGATGCTGTGCCTGGAATAGTGAGCCAGAACCCTTCAGCCAGATCCGCTCCAGTGTCTGCATCCTTGTTTTTAATGCCGGCCAGACCCACGTTGCAGTTGATCCTAAGAGTCGCCCCTTTTATCATCGGCCCCTGATCCGGCATAAGGTCGATCCGCAGGTCCAGAACGCCGGGCCGGACTCGACCATAAGT
>JACZQS010000281.1 GCA_022545625.1 Pseudomonadota bacterium | reverse complement strand
AACTGAAGGTGATTGTAAAGCCAGGAGTATTGCGGTAGTCATTTGTGGGCGAAATGTTGCAGTGGACACATTCCGATCGGTACTGGAAATGAATAAATAATGGAGTGATCACGCAGGAGCATTAAATTTGGTGCAGCCAACCAAATATTAAAAATTTTATTTTCAAATCACACTCAAATCAAGGGGTATTTTATGACGACTCTTCCGGTTATCTCCCTGGAGACCATTCAGGCTAGCCTCACCGAGGCAGAAATCCTCGACGCCGTGAAAGGCGCACTCATCGCGCAATCCCGGGGCCAGGTCAATTCCCCACCACCGGGAATGCTACAGTTGAACGATCCCTCAAACAATCACAGGGGCGAGTGCCATATCAAATATGGTCACCTTAACGGCAGTGACACTTTCGTAATTAAGATCGCCAGCGGCTTTTACGATAACCCCAAGGTGGGGCTTTCAGCCAATAGCGGCATGATGGTGGTTCTTAGTGCTAAAACAGGCATTCCTGCCTGTGTCCTCGATGATAAGGGATGGCTTACCAATGCCAGGACAGCCGCTGCCGGTGCGTTGGCCGCACAGGCAGGTGCACCTTCTAAGATCACTAGCCTGGGTATTATCGGCACCGGCGAGCAGGCGGAGTTACAGGCAAAATGGACCAGTAAACTGCTGGGAATTGAATCCATAACCGTTTATGGACGGACTGCTTCCCATGTTGTTGACTATGTCGAGCGAATGAAACAAGCGGGGCTGTCGGTAGCCGTTGCCGCGGATATTCCAGGCCTGCTAAAAAGCTGCAACCTGGTCATTACTACAACCCCGTCAGATTCGGCATTGATTATGGCCGGGGATGTCCAGCCTGGTACCCATATTGTGGCAATGGGTACAGATAACCCTGGTAAACAGGAACTTGATGCCAATTTATTTCCCCGGGCTGCTGTGATCATGGTCGATGATCATAATCAATGTGTACACCATGGCGATCTGGGTCATGCGGTTCGCGATGGTTTAGTCTCGGATGATGTGGATATCGCGCTGGGGACGGTATTAGCAGGGGAAAAACCAGGACGCACCTCAGACGATGACATCACCATCGTGGACTTGACTGGGATCGCCGCCGAGGATATGGCCGTGGCTGGATTGGTCTGGAGCCGTCAGGGATGAGCAAGCTCAGCAGAGTTTTGATCGTGATATACGATAATTCTACACAGCCGATTCTAGCGGTGCACAATCGACATAGGTATCGTTATAACAGGCGCCGTTCATAATATCGGTTTTGAGGTCGGCCGAGATCAATGCGTTCACGGTCTGGCCGGTTGAGCTGGTATTTAGCCAGGTACCCTTCGGGCTATAGACTACACCGGGTGCCACCGAATCGTTGACCCGCGCGGTTAGTTCTACTTCTCCGAGTTCGTTCCACAGGCGCACGCGTTGTCGATCGTTAATCCCCCGGGCATCCGCATCATCGGGATGAATTTCAATCATTTCGGTTAATTGCGATGCCGCGTCGCTCCCGAATGTGGCATTGGTCCGTTTTGACGACGAGGGTGAAATCAACATCAGTGGCAGATGGCTCTCGACGGCTTCGTAGCGGGGGACACCATAGCCGAAGCCTTGTTCCAGTTCATCGCTATATAACTCGATCTTGCCCGAGGCCGTGGCGGGTTCAACGGTATTACACATTAATATTGCCTCTTCATCCTGAGTGTTCATCAATAGCGCCCGGTCGAGCGCTAATTCGCTGGGTCGATATCCGTTCAGGCGCGGATCATCGGCATCCACAGCGGCGTCCATAAGCTGTGCATCGGTTTCAAGGAAGATCGGATCTTCAAAGCCAAACCGGGCAGCAAGCCTGCGAAATATTTCAGTATTGGGTAGCGATTCACCAACCGGCGGGATCACCGGTTCTGCGCGTTGCAGGTAGCTCTGTCCGTAGGCCGCATAAATATCGTCAAATTCAAAATGCGAACACGCCGGTAACACGACATCGGCATAAGCCATGCTGTCGGTCATGACAATATCGGCGCCGACAACAAATAAATCTTCACGACCGAGGCCGCGGCGCATTCTATTTTGATCTGGGTGGGTGCAAACCGGATTATGGTTATAGATAAAAACAGCTTTTATCGGGGGGTCGAGATGTTCATCGAGCAGGTGGCGTCCAACGTCGACAATATTCAATGTACGGGTTCCCGCTGGTATCAGGTCGGGTCGCTGGAGCTTCTCCGGAGTCAGCGGGAAGGCCAGCCCGGGCTTGGCAAATATACCAGCGCCAACCCGGCCGAGCTGGCCGGTTAGTGCGTTTAAACTCATAATCGCCCGCAGACTCGAACCACCGCTGTGCCCGCGCTCGATTCCGTTGCCTATCGACAGGGCGAGTCGTTTGGCTCCAGCATAGATTTCAGCTAATTGCTCGAACTGCTGTTGATTGATCCCACAGATACCGAGCACATCCGAAACCGTATACTTCCGCGCTTCGTGCATGAATGGGTCGACTCCTTCAACCCAGCGTTCTATAAACCTGTTGTCAAACGCGTCTAGCCGTTCCAGTTCCGCTGCCAGGCCGAGAGCCAGCACGACATCGGTCCCTGGTTTAATCTGTATATATAGATGTGCCTGTTCGGCAATACGCGTGCGTTTTGGATCTACCACAATCAGCAGGGCATCTTTTTCGCGCGCGCTTTTGATCACCCGCGCCAAATGCAAATTAGACACGGTGACATTGTTGCCCCAGACTGCAATGACGTCCGCCTGGGTAATTTGTTCGGGTGGCATGCCCGGTGCATTGCCAAACAGGCTGGTGTAGGCAGTCCCACGAACGACCCCGCAGAGAGGACCCCGGTCCAGCAGCGATGCGCCGAGTTGATGAAAGAAGCGTCTATCCATCGATCCGCCTGAAATCTGGCCGTGTGGACCGGCATAGTTCAGCGGTAATACCGACTGCGGTCCGAACTCGTCGATAGCCCGACTCAGACCGCGATGGATTCGATCCAGTGCTTCATCCCAGCTAATCGGCTCGAATTCGCCACTGCCTCGCGGTCCGACCCGTTTCAGTGGCCGGGTTAGGCGGTAATCTCCATGAACGAATTCCGGGTAATATTTTGCTACCTTCTCGCATATCGCTCCCGCGGTGTAGGGATTAGCCTGTGAGCCGCGCACCTGTACGACCTGGTCGTCGCTAACGCCTACCGACAGGCTGCAGGTATCGGGACAATCCAGCGGGCAAACCGAGGGTTTGAATTCTTTGACGGCAGGTTCACGCATGTTGTTTTACTAAATTACGATAGTCATTTGTCGACCGACAACGGAATCTTCATTTTATCACTTGACCGCGGCAATAATACCAATTTCCACCAGATATTCGGGAGTTGCAAGGCGCGCCTCGATGCAGGCCCTGGTCGGAGCATGGCCTTCGGGTACCCAGGCATCCCAGACCTGGTTCATTTGCGCAAAGTGTCCGATATTGGCGAGCCAGATTTGCGCCGAGAGCAGATTTGACTTATCGCTACCTGCTTCGGCCAGCAGTTGGTCGATTATCTCCAGCACCTGTTCGGTCTGAACACTGATATTGGCGCTACTGTCGCTGGC
>JACZQS010000280.1 GCA_022545625.1 Pseudomonadota bacterium | reverse complement strand
AGAACGACTCTGTTCAATCTACGAAAACCCCCTATAGCGGCCGGCCGCCCGACGCCTAGAACTCCCAGCGGAAGTCGAGACCGGATTGCTGGTCCTCGGTGCCGAACTCGTTGTAGGTGTAACGGAATGTCAGGAACTTCTTGTATCGAATCCCGGCCTCGGCGGTGGGAGCCAGGCCGCGGACCCCGGAAGCAAGGGGCAGAAATTCGGTGCCCGACTAGCGGGCTCCCAGGCGGCCGAGGAGCAGCCAGTTCGGCTTCCAGCGCCAGTCCAGCGCCCCGCCCGCGGCGACGTGCCATAAATTCGAATATATTGTATTCATGGGGCGTAAACGGTACTTCCTTACCATCAAAATAAACATAACGCGATACCGAGTGGATCTTGACACCTTCGATTTCGATTAGTGGGTTTTTTGTTCCGTTACTACGTCGAGACAGTGCGCGTAAACGCGATACCAACTCATCAAAAGCAAAGGGTTTAACCAGGTAGTCATCCGCTCCGAGGTCAAGGCCTCTGATACGATCCTCGGTTTGATCATTTGCCGATAAAATCAGTATGTGGACATTGTTTCCCCGACTGCGAATACTCGTTAACACGGTTAAACCGTCAATTTTCGGTAACATCATATCGAGAATGATTACCTCGTACTGGTTCGATGCAACAAACTCCATTGCCTGTTTTCCATCGAAAGCCTGATCGACAGAAAATCCCGACTTATGCAACCCGGTTAGCAATGAACGCTGCAATCTTTCTGAATCTTCAACCAGTAAAACTTTCATCAACACACCTCCTGGTCATCGTACCCCACCGAAGTATAAACCGCATGATTATAACCCGAATTCGAACGCCCACTTCGGGGTAACCGATAGCTGCCTTTGCCGTGGTTGCAGGGCATTGGCACTACCAGCTTAGACCCGCTGTCTGAAGTTTCGCTGAAGATACCCGTACAAATTCCGTAATATGCCAATATTCCTCATGAACTGCTGCGATGATAACTTTTGTTAGGTTCGACTCCTGGTTTTCAATACACTAGCCGCTTTAATAGTCAATGATCGAAAACTATCCTTTGAAACGGCAAATAATCTTAAACCATGAACGAAAATAAAACAGTCGCCGTGGTCGGTGCAGGGATAGTCGGTTTGAGCTGTGCCCTGTGGTTGCAGATAAAGGGATTTGCGGTGATTCTGATTGACCCTGAAAAACCCGGCTCGGGTACCTCCTCCGGCAACGCCGGCACCATTGCCGACTACGGCTGCATCCCGGTCAACAGTCCGAAAATTTTCAAACAGCTACCATCGCTGTTGTTTTCCAAAGATAGTCCGCTCTCGATTGACCTGCACTACGCCCTCACGCATTTACCCTGGCTATTCAGTTTCCTCAAAAACTGCAGGACCGCGCGTGTTGCGCGCATCATCAGAATTCTCGGCAAACTGTTACAGAAAACATACCAGGGGCTGGACCCTCTGATCGAGTTGAGTGGTTCACAATACCTGCTATCGCAGCAGGGTTGCCTGCAGGTATTCAAAACCGAGCGGGAATGGGAAAATGCTCAGGCTGACGTTCAGGCGCGTAAAGATCAGGGCGTGGTTTTTACCCAACTCGACGCCGGCGAAATCGGTGAACTTGAACCAGCATTAAAACTACCCTGTGTTAGAGGCCTGCTGTTCGATAAGGCCAGTCATGTGGTCAATCCTCAGTCCCTGACCACCCGTTATTTTGACTGTTTTCTCGCCAAACAGGGACGCTACGTCAAACAACGTGTTCTCTTGGTTGATCACAAAAAAGATTCGCTCAGGGTAATTCTTGAAGATGGCGAAACACTCGATGCGGATCGCGTGGTAATTGCCGCGGGCGCATTTTCGGCGCAAATCGATGGCACCGGTGCTCACCGCCTGCCGCTGGATACCGAGCGCGGGTATCACGTGCAATATGCCGACAGGCAGTCCCTGCTCAATCGCCCGGTAAGCTGGGTGGCAGCGGGCCTGTATGCGACACCAATGGACCAGGGATTACGTTTTGCCGGAACGGTCGAAATTGCCGGTTATGGTCAAACCATGAACCCGCGTAACCTGGATTTTCTGGTACGCAAGAGCCGGGAAATGTTCGACCTGCCCGACAAGCCCGACCAGGAGTGGCTCGGTTTCAGGCCGACTTTCCCGGACGCATTACCGGTTATTGGCTACAGTCCACATTCGGAATACATACTGTTCGCATTCGGGCACCATCACCTGGGCCTGACCCTGGCCGGCATCACCGGAAAATTGATCGCCGAGCTCCTCAACCAGGAAGAACCCAGCCACGGGATAAAAGCCTTCAGTTCGAGACGTTTTCGATAATCCGGGAAACCCCTGGGGCAAATCATATTTTCCTGGTCGATAGACTAACCACTGATGGTGACAGGACGAGTAAACTGCCGATGCCATATTAAAAATCGGGTATTATATTCCCTGGTAAATACCGCGACTGCTGTTTTGCCAGTCGCTTAGACTAACCACGATATCAACATTGGAGTATTCAGTGCGACCTATGATCTGGAACAACGAACCATGACCGAGGACCGATCCGGGAATCAGTCTGGAGTCGATAAGCTAATGAAGGGTTACCGGAATTACCGGGACGGATCCTACGAGGCGAGCCGGCCATTGATCGAGAGCCTGGTCGCCCGTGGCCAGCGGCCAGAAGTGGCAGTCGTCGCCTGTTCCGATTCTCGCGTCGACCCGGCGATACTGTTTCAGGCGGATCCTGGTGATCTGTTTGTGATTCGCAATGTCGCCAACCTGGTACCGCCGATGGAACAGGAAGGCACCTTTCACGGTACCAGCGCAGCACTGGAGTTCGCGGTACTGGGCCTCAGTGTGAAGCACCTGATGGTGCTCGGCCATGCCCATTGCGGCGGTATCAAGATGATGATGGCACCCGATCCCGGTGACAATACCTTTAAATACGTACCCTCCTGGGTATCGATGCTTGCCGCCGCCCACCGTCGTGTGCTGGCAACCATGTCGCAAGCCAGTCACGAGGCGCGCACCCGCGCCTGCGAGCAAAATGCAGTCCTGGTTTCGCTTGAGAACCTGACCACTTTTCCGTGGGTTCGCGAGCGGGTCGAATCCGGCGATCTGCAGTTGCACGGCTGGTACGTCGACATCGCGATCCCGGAACTCAGCTCCTACGACTGGGAATCGGGAAAATTTATTCCCTTCGCCTAGGCATCTGGATCGACTATCGGTGGTTCAGTGGCGAGGCATGGTCGCAATGTCTCGTAGGCTTTCCCACCGAAGATATCGGTTCGATATGCCGGCACTCCATCTGGCCCTGGCAGACCAGACACATGATTACGGAGTTCGACGAATGAAGTGCTGGTGCGCCACTCCCGCGGATTTATTCCGACATTGAGAAGAAAGCTCTCCGGTGGCATCGGCGATTTGCTCCGTTCCTCCCTGGGTCGGTCCCACATGGCTAGCCGATAGGCGATCCGCTCGCCGCACTGGACGATGGCGTCACTATTGGCACTCGTCGCCCCATAGAGAAAGCTTGGTGGAAAGGAGCCACTGGCGGCATGGCAGGTCGCGCAATAAGTGACGAAAG
>JACZQS010000026.1 GCA_022545625.1 Pseudomonadota bacterium | reverse complement strand
GCGCCCCGTGGGTTGGCTTGTCAGCGTCCGTGGACTTCGTTGCACCTCTTGGCAAGGACTAAGGCCATTACCTGCGAGGAGCGCCTTGCCACGAACGCTGGCAAACCAACTGAACCCGCAATTATCACATTGAAGGAGTACCGTAAGAATAATTGAAATGCCTGGGCCGATCAATTAGGGCTGTCGTCCGAGGTCTTTATTCGGCTAGATCAGATTGACAGTCGCAGGTACTTTACTTATCGTTGCGCGTTCGAAATTATCCCATTGCTTTGAGCCTGGAGATTTAGATTGAAACCGGTGAAACTAGGTTTGATTGGTGTCGGTACGGTTGGCGCCAGCACAGCATTAGTATTAAAAAATAATGCGATCGAAATAGCTCGTAGAGCGGGGCGTGCGATCGAAATAGTCCATGCTTCACGCAAAAATATCGCTAAAGGGATGCCGGATGGTTGCGCCGATATCAAGTTGACCGATGCACCGTTCGAGCTGGTGGACGATCCGCAAGTAGACATTGTGGTCGAACTTATCGGCGGCTACGAGCCTGCCAGGGATCTGGTGCTGCGCGCTATCGAAAATGGCAAACACGTTGTTACCGCTAACAAGGCCCTTATCGCAATGCACGGTAACGAGATTTTCGCCGCTGCACAGGCAAAAGGTGTCACCGTAGCATTCGAAGCCGCGGTCGCCGGCGGTATTCCAATCATTAAAATACTTCGCGAGGGTCTGAGCGCAAACCATATTCAATGGATAGCAGGCATAATTAATGGCACTGGTAATTATATTCTGACCGAGATGCACGACAGGGGGCGAGATTTCGACGATGTGCTGAAAGAGGCCCAGGCACTGGGTTATGCCGAGGAAGACCCGACTTTTGATGTCGAGGGAATCGATGCCGCCCATAAACTCTGCATACTGTCATCACTGGCATTTGGCATACCGTTACAATTCGATGCGGTTTATACCGAAGGCATCACTCGCATCTCCATTGAGGACATGGCCTATGCAGGTGAGCTCGGATACCGTATCAAGCATTTGGGAATCGCGCGGCGTACCGACAAAGGTATCGAAATGCGAGTCCATCCGACCCTGATTCCGGACAAACGTTTACTCGCCAATGTTGACGGTGTGATGAATGCAGTAGTGGTCATGGCGGACAAGCTAGGGCCCTCACTCTATTATGGTGCCGGCGCAGGCGCTGACCCGACTGCTTCGGCTGTTATCGCCGATATCATCGACGTCGCGCGCACGATTACCACCGATCCTCAGAATCGGGTGCCACATCTGGCATTTCAGGCCGATCGAATTGTTGATATTCCGGTATTGCCGATCACCGAGGTATCCACCGCCTACTATTTACGCTTGCGGGTAGACGATATTCCGGGCGTGATGGCTGAAATTACGCGAATAATGGGCGAAAGCGAAATTTCTATCGAGGCTATATTGCAAAAGGAACCCGAGACAGGCGTGGCGCAGGCAACCATCATCATGCTGACACAGAAAATTCGCGAAGCGCAGATGAACCTGGCAATTGATAAAATTGCTAATCTGGAAACTGTGCATGGGTCGATCCACCGCATCCGGGTGGAAACCCTGGGCGATGATTAATGTCTGCAGATTCATCCTCGAACCAACCCGGTTTTACCGAATTTGTCGTACTCGTCGCACTGATCATTTCCCTGGTAGCGCTGTCCATCGATGCAATGTAACCAGGCAGCGCTGCCGGCGCTTACGATGGCACGGTATTACCACTGGTGGGCGGATTTGCAGTACTAGTCATGTCTAACTAACAAACCGGATTACTTCTTTTTCGATGTCGCTCTTATCGATAACCGATTCATGACAGATCGGTTTATCGAAAAGTGCGCTGATAACCCCGGGAATATCAATATTCGCTGCCCGTGCAATGGATTCGAGCGCCTGTAGGTCTGAACTACCGACATTGCCGGTTATTGCTGCATCGATTACCGGCGAAAACTTGGTCCATTCTGCAGTAGAGTAAACCACAGTAGCCAGTGAATTTGAGCAGAGTGACTCCCACGACTTAAGACAGGTAGCGGTATGGGGGTCCATCAGGTAGCCGTCATCAAACGCCTGTCGAATATAATTTTTACCCTCGTCGTCGAGGCAATAATCAGCCGCAAATATTGCCTGGATTCGCGTTATTTCATCAGCCTCAAGCTGATAACCACCGTGCAGATCGAGCTGCTGCATCAAGTCCCGTGTACGTTGTTGCCCGAACAGGTCAAATAACAGCCGCTCTACATTCGAGGATTTGAGGATATCCATTGCCGGAGAAGTGGTGGTAATCAAGGACTTTCCAGCTATATCGTAGCGTCCCGTATTGATCAAATCGGTCAATACATTATTGGCATTGGAAGAAATCACAATGCGTTCCACCGGTAAGCCCATTTTACGCGCGTAGTAGGCACCAAGAGCATTGCCGAAGTTACCGCTTGGAACAATGAGATATACCTTGTCACCGAGTGAAATAGCCTGCTGTCGCACCAGTTCCAGGTAGGCATGCACGTGGTAGATTATTTGAAACAGGAGGCGACCAAAATTGACCGAATTAGCGGCAGATAGGCAAACTCCGGCATCTTTCAGCTGTTGTTTGAAAGAGGGCGATCCGAGCATCGATTTTAACGCCGACTGTGTATCGTCGAAATTTCCCTCGATACCGATTGTCTTCAGGTTATGGGCGCATTCGGTGACCATTTGCAAGCGCTGAACATCCGAGGTACCGCCATCGGGATAAAGGCAGGCAACTCGAATATTGTCACGATTTTTAAAGGTCTCCAGTGCCGCCGGACCGGTATCCCCACTGGTAGCTACAAGGACCAGGTATTGTTGATTACGCTGTTGTGCCAGCGAAGACAAAATCACTCCGAATGGTTGCAGAGCGATATCCTTAAAAGCACGAGTCGGCCCATGGTAGAGTTCGCTAACATAAAGATTTTCGCGCAGCTTGATCAGTGGAACCGGATTGTCTGCATCGTCAAACCGATCGTACAAACCGACTGCCTGTTGCAGGACACCTGGTTCAATATCAATGTCGAACAGCTCTATCAGGGCCAGGGCCAGTGACTGGTAGGATTCGGTTAACTGGTTTTTCAAAAATTCCTGACCGAGTTCGGGTAAGGCAGCAGGGCAGTAGATACCACCAAAAGATGCAATAGGCGTTAGAATGGCTTCAGAGAAGTTGACCGATTTGGCACGAAGACCATCGTTTCCACGGGATTCTATCAGGAGCATTGGACTAATTTAACGGATAGCAATTTCGGGAAAAATCGAATTATATAGCAGCACCGGGCCCGGACAACCTGTTTTCTGCGGTGTTGTTGACTGAAAAGCCTATGAAGCGCAATATTTACCTGCATTTGGCTTCTACTTGGCGTCAATATTGCGTAAAATCCGGCGATTAACCGACGTTATTGCATCCAGGTTATAAAAGGGCAGCAAATTCATATAATACTTGTCATGCCCTGACTGGAAGCTGGAAGCATCTTTTATTCATTCGTTTTGAGACCTAATGGCCAATACTGAAAAGATAAACCTGCTCAATCTGAACCGTACTGGTTTGGAAGGTTTTTTTGTGGAACTGGGCGAAAAACCGTTTCGTTCGAAACAGTTGCTACAGTGGGTTCACCAGCGGGGTGTTACGGATTTTACCCAAATGACCGATATGTCCAAATCGTTGCGCGAAACCCTCGGCCAAAAAGCCTGTATCGAATTCCCGCGTATCATCGATATCCAGCAGTCAAAGGATGGGACGAGGAAGTGGCTACTGAGTGTCGATGGGGCTGAGAACGCAATCGAGTGTGTCCTGATACCGGAAAAGTCACGCACCACCCTGTGCATATCGTCACAGGTTGGCTGCACCTTGAACTGCAGTTTTTGCTCTACGGGGAAACAGGGATTTAATCGCAATTTGAATACTGCGGAGATTATCGCGCAATTGCATCTTGCCCATCACAGTCTCCTGCGCGACGGCAATGCACGGGGTATCACTAATGTGGTAATGATGGGCATGGGTGAACCATTGATGAATTTTGATGCGGTGATGGCCGCGGTCGATTTGATGTGTGATGACTATGCCTATGCCCTGAGCAAACGGCGTGTGACGATCAGTACTGCTGGTGTGGTACCCGCGATCGAAAAGCTACGACGAACCACCGACGTCAGTCTCGCGATTTCATTGCACGCACCTAATGACGCGTTACGGGAAAAGTTAGTACCGATTAATCGAAAATACCCGATTCGTGAACTATTAAATGCCTGCCGCTCTTATATCGATGGCTACAAGAGCCGCAGGATAACTTTCGAATATGTGATGCTAAAAGGCGTGAATGATGGTATCGAACACGCCAGGGAACTGGTGAAGCAGATCGGTGATATTCCCTGTAAATTGAACCTGATCCCATTCAACTCCTACCCGCATGCGATTTACCAATGCTCAGACAAGGAAACCATCGACCGGTTCAGGGAGTACGTATCGAGCAAGGGTATCTTCACTGTTACCCGGCGAGCCAGGGGGGAAGATATTGATGCCGCCTGCGGTCAGCTGGTCGGCCAGTTCAAAGACAGGAGTCGCAGAAGTCAAAAATATCAGTTGAGCCTGAGTGAAATCGGTCGAGTGTCTCATGCACATTAAGAGGCTCACTTTTTTATTAGTTCCCCTGTTGCTGTCCTGTGTCCCGGTCGACCCGCGACCTACCAACGATGAAAAAGCCAGCGCTATCAACGTGCAATTAGGTATGGGATATATGCAACAAAACAATCTTGAGGTGGCCAATGAAAAGCTACTCAAAGCCTTGCGACAGAATCCAAAGTCATCCTCTGCGCATAATGCCTATGCGATATTACAGGATCGCCTTTTAGTTAAGGACAAGGCAGCCTACCATTACGAAAAGGCAACCTCACTCGACCCGAATGATTCGCAGGCGGCTAATAATTATGGTGCTTTCTTATGTCGCAATAATCAGGAAGCTAAATCTGAAAAATATTTTTTGCGGGCGCTTAAAAACCCGTTGTATAAAACCCCGGAATTTGCATATACCAATGCGGCCCTGTGTTTACTCAAAATTAAACAAAGAGACAGGGCAATCGTATATTTACGCAAGGCGCTGGCTGCGAATAGCAATTTTCCGACTGCGCTGGCGGCGATGGCAAAGATCACCTTTGATGATCAAAACTTTAAACAGGCAAAGATTTATCTGGATCGTTATCACCTGGTGGCGCGACCCACCGCTAAAAGTCTTTGGTTAACTATTCGGACCGAGCTGGCGTTGGGTAGTAACTATGACGTCGATGAACTGGCTGTTCAATTACAGAAAGATTTCCCTGATTCGGACGAATACCAGTCCTGGCTAGCTATACAATAAAATGACACCACCAAACACTGCTAAAGAAAACATGACTAGTCCCGGAAGTATCGGACCTGGAGATCGCCTGCAGGCCGCGCGAATCGAAAATGGCATGTCGATAGAGGATGTTGCGGCGCGAATGCACCTGAGTGTTGGCGTACTGAAAGCTATCGAGGAAAATAATTTTGACGATATTACCGCGCCGATTTTCGTCAAGGGGTATCTAAGATCCTATGCCAGAATAGTTTCTCTCGGCGAAGATGAGATGATTCACCAGTACCTGAATTATTATTCCGATGAAGATCCACCTATCAGTCCGACGAGCCATCTACCCCCGGAATTATCCCCGGACGATGCGCGCGTCAAGTGGACTACTTTTCTGGTCGTCGTCGGATTACTCGGATTTTTAATCTTTTGGTGGTGGAACCAGTACCAGGCCAAGCCGGACGTGGTTTCACTGGATACCGAACAAACCGATTCTATGCAGCTACCTGGAGCTACCAGCGATACCGTGATAGGTGAAAACCAGGTGGCTGGCGATGCAAGTGTAGTCGGGGAGATTGATGGTTCACTATTGGCAGCAGATGAGCCGGCAGTAGCCGACCCAGTGGTAGAGACTAAAACGCAGGAGCCGGTTAAACTTGAACAGGCGGAAGCAGAAATAAGCGATCTGGCTCAGGAAGAAATGTTTCAAGAAATGGTTCAGGAAGAAGCGGCCCAGGCGCAAGCAGTTCAGCAACAGGTCGACGCCACCAACCCTGAGGTGCCTGCAAGAGAAATTTCGCGCATCGCACCGATGGGAGGGACGGAGCAGCTCGATATTGTTATTCACGCCGATACCTGGGTTGATATAAAAGACGCCAACGGTCATCAACTGGTGTATGAATTATTACGCGCTGACCAGGAAGTCAATCTGATCGGTAGTGCGCCATTTTCAGTTTTCCTCGGCAATGCTCATGGTGTCAATTTGATCTTCAACAATGAGACAATTGATATTTCGAGACGTATCAGGGATGACAATACTGCGCGGGTAAAAATAGGCAGTTAGCCCGGTTGTTGCGCGAAGGCGGCCAGGTTGATAGAGCACTAATCATGGGTAATCAAATTCAGGTCATACGCGGAATGCACGATATTCTGCCGGCCGACATGCCTGCCTGGAACCAGCTAGAAGACAGCTATCGGTCCCTGGCCGAATCATACGGTTATCAACAGATTAGAACGCCAATTTTAGAAAAAAGCGCGCTGTTCAGTCGGTCCATCGGTGAAGTTACCGATATTGTCGAAAAAGAAATGTACAGCTTCATCGATCGCAATGGGGACAGTCTGAGTTTACGCCCGGAAAATACTGCAGGCGTCGTCCGGGCCGGACTGGAACACGGTCTGCTCAACGATCAACAGCATCGACTCTGGTACTGCGGGCCGATGTTTCGGCACGAACGGCCCCAAAAAGGTCGCTACCGGCAGTTTTATCAACTGGGAGCGGAAACTTTTGGCATAGCCGGTGCCGATATCGAGGCCGAGTTAATATTTTTAGCTACCCGGTTCTGGAAGCGGCTCGGACTCGAAGATATCGATTTACAGATTAATAGCCTCGGAAGTAGCGAATCCCGCAAGCAGTTTAAACAGGTATTAGTCGACTATTTCAGGGATAATTATACGTCGCTCGACGCAGACAGCCAACGCCGGCTGGAAACCAACCCGTTGCGTATCCTCGATAGTAAGAACCCTGACATGCAGTCGGTCATAAACGATGCGCCGCAGTTGAAGGACAACCTGGATCAACAGTCGGCCGATCATTTTTTTGATTTGATGGATATTCTCGATTACCAGGGGGTCTCATACGAGGTAAACCCAAGACTGGTTCGGGGATTGGATTATTACAGCCATACGGTTTTTGAGTGGGTAACCGATACACTCGGCGCGCAGGGCACCGTTTGTGGCGGAGGCCGCTATGACGGCCTGGTGGAGCAGCTCGGAGGCCGCGCGAACCACGCGGCAGGCTTTTCAATGGGGTGTGAGCGACTCATCTCGATGCTGGTTAACCAGAAAAAGGTGAAAAATCCAGACACCTGCGACGTTTACCTGGTGATGCGTGGCGCGCATACAGTCCGTGTGGCACATAAACTGGCTGAATCGTTGCGCGATCAGATGCCGCAATTAACCATGCTGGTGCATGCTGGCGGCGGTAGTTTCAAGAGTCAGATGCGAAAGGCCGACAGGTCGGGTGCCAGGATTGCGCTGATCCTGGGTGAGTCGGAAATCGAGGCGAACTCGGTGGCTGTCAAGTTTTTACGCGAAGATAAGCAGCAGATTGATATCGCGCAAGGTGATTTAGCCGTGAGCCTGGCAAATATGCTGTAGCAGACAGAGTATATCTTTGGGTTAATTTTTAATTTTCGAGGTAAGTATGGAAACAGACGACGAACAGGTCGAAAAACTGAAAGAATGGTGGAAAGAAAATGGGCGCGCAGTGATGGCGGGAATCATCATCGGGGTCGGTGGGCTGTTTGGTTATCGTTACTGGATTGATTGGCAGGAAGAAAATGCGGAAGCGGCATCAGCCCATTTTGTACAAATGATTGAAGCCCTCGAATCCAGCGATAGTTCTACCGTTACCATGCAGGCGGCTACCCTGATTTCTGACTACTCGGGTACCGAGTATGCCACCCTGGCAAGATTCGCGCTTGCACGAAATTTGGTCGAAGGTGGAAATTATGACCAGGCACAAGCTCAACTGGAACATATTATAGGAACCGTCGGTGATGCGCCGTTGGGTTATCTGGCAAGAAAACGCCTCGCATCACTCCAGTTACAATCGTCGCAGACGGACCAGGCACTCATTACCCTTTCGGTAGAATTTCCCCCGGCGTTCAGCGCCAGCATGGACGAATTAAAAGGTGATATCTACGCTCAGCAGGGCAAAAATGACGAGGCCGCTATTGCCTATCGCAAGGCTTTGTCTGCGACACCGGGTCCGGCAAACGGGGAATTCCTACGGCAAAAACTCGATGATCTTGGGACCACGGGCTAGATGTTGAAACTTGCGCCAGTCTTACTGATCGCATCCTTGTTACTGCTGTCTTGCGGTGACAAGGATAATAGCGAACCCCCGGCGCCATTAACAAAAATAGAGCAGGCCCTGCGTGTGATCGTTGACTGGAAAACCAATACCGGTGCCGGGATCGAAACAGCTTCCTATAACATGCGACCCCTGCTGGTGCAGGATCAGATATTCAGCGTCGATACCAGGGGCCTGGTAAAGAGTATCGACACCGAAAGTGGCAAGGTGAACTGGAGTACCGAGACAGGTATGGCGGCTATTACCGGACTCGCAGGAACGGCTGCAGTAATTATCGCAAGCTCGCGGGATGGTGACTTAAATGCTTATGATATTCTCGAGGATGATCTTGAGCTGCGTTGGTCAACTCGCTTAAAGGGCGAAATTCGTGCGCTGCCACTGATCGCTGGTGAGCAGGTATTCGTACGGACCGTAGATGGCCAATTATCCGCACTTTCGCTTATCGACGGGAGTATTCAGTGGACAATTTCTCGTCGTGTGCCTGCATTGTCGCTTACCGGTAATAGTCAGCCGGTGGTACGTGGAGACCTGGTGATTGCCGGATTTGACGATGGTAAAATTTCTGCCTTTAGTCGTGCAGACGGTCAAACGGTATGGGAGACCACGGTGAGTCGGCCGACCGGGCGTACAGAAATAGAGCGATTGGTTGACCTTGATGGGCAGTTTATTCTCAGAGACGGCATTATTTATATTAGTTCTTATCAGGGCAGGCTCGCGGCGATACAGGCGATCGACGGTAACCTGCTCTGGTCGCGCAAGTTTTCCAGCTACCAGTCCATAGTAGCTGATCAAGACGCGCTGTATCTTAGTAGCGATAACAGTCATATATGGTCTATCGATCGACGCACCGGCAGCGCATTCTGGAAGCAAGAGGCGTTGCATGCGCGTAAAATTACCGCGCCTTTGTTAATAGATGACAAGCTGGTAGTTGCTGACCTGGAGGGATATGTGCATTGGTTAGATAAATCAGATGGCACTCTCAGGGGTCGGGTTCGACCTACCAGTTCGCGCCATATAGCGCAGCCATTGGTGTGGGATAATAGAATCATGGTGATCGATAGTGAAGGTATCCTGTCCTCACTATATTTAAAAAAACCACGTTAACGGGGCACTAAAGTAACAATAGGCGTCCCACTATGATTCCGGTAATCGCGCTGATCGGCCGACCCAATGTGGGAAAATCGACGTTATTTAACGTGTTAACCCGCACACGTGACGCAATTGTTGCCAGCGAACCTGGACTGACCCGTGACCGGCAATATGGTATTGGCAAGCGTGGAGCAAAGAAGTTCATCGTAGTAGATACCGGTGGTCTGAGCGGTAAAAAGCAAAGTCTCGACGACCTGATGGCACGTCAAACACTGTTGGCAATTGAAGAAGCCGACGAGGTACTGCTGATGGTAGATGCGCGAGATGGCATCAGCAGTAGTGACGATATGATCGCTAACCTGGTGCGTAAATCGGGCAAGTCGACCAGTATAGTAATCAACAAGGTCGATGGTATTGATCCAGTCCAGGCCCGGGCCGATTTTTCCGCACTCGGGTTTCCGCGGGTATATCCGGTTTCTGCCGTTCACCGCAAGGGTATCAGTTCGATGCTGGATGCGGTGATGCATCAGTATGCCGAGGATCAGCCGGATCATGACCTTGATCAGGGTCCCACGGTCGCTATAATCGGCCGCCCCAATGTTGGTAAATCAACACTAATCAACCGTCTTGTGGGTGAGGAGCGTGTAGTCACCTACGATCAACCCGGTACTACCAGGGATACGATATCAGTGCCGTTTGAGCGACGTGGCAAGCATTATACCCTGATCGATACGGCGGGGGTGCGTAAGCGAGGTAAGGTACATCAGGTAGTTGAAAAATTTAGTGTGATCAAGGCCCTCGAAGCGATCGAAAAATCCCAGGTTGTAGTCCTCGTCATTGATGCCCGCGAGGGATTAACCGACCAGGATTTGACCCTGTTGGGTTTTGCTATCAATAGCGGGCGCGCGTTGGTGATCGCGGTCAATAAATGGGATGGGCTAGAGCCCGGGCAACGTGATTACAACAAAAAAACCCTGTCACGCAGATTATCCTTCGCCTCGTTTGCGGCAAAACACTATATTTCTGCGTTACATGGAACCGGTGTCGGCGAAATGATGAAATCGATCGATCAGGCCTATGCTTCGGCTTACAGGGATTTCAACACGCGCCACTTGACTGATCTGCTGGAAGAGGCCGTATTCAAACACAATCCGCCGCTACATAAGGGCCGGAGAATCAAACTTCGCTACGCTCATCAAGGTGGCCGGAACCCGCCGGTAATTGTTATTCATGGTAACAAGACTGAATTTTTGCCCAGTGCCTATCAACGTTACCTGATGAGTTTTTTTATTACCAGGTTGAAATTGAAGGGGACGCCGGTTCGCATCGAATTGAAATCGGGCAGTAATCCATTTGCACGGAATAAAAACCTGTCGAACGATAGACCGCAGAATAAGAAAAAACGCGTGATTAAACACGCTAAAAAATAACTATCTGCACCACTCAATATCAATTATTGCCTGACCATATTTCCCGGGTACGACGAACCCCGGGATAAGCCTGGACGGCCAGGTGTGTCTGGATTTATCTGGTTTCCAGGTCCATCAGGGACAGGCAACAATGGTGAATTCTTTTGATTTATTAGGTAAATCGGGCAAAAATGAGAGGTCTGTCAAGTATTTACGGTGATTTTTAGTAAAAAAATGGAATTTTACTAGATATTGCATAGACTTCAGGCTATGGGCTTACAAAGAATACTGGTCACCACTTCAAAGGGTGGGTGTGGAAAAACGACCATTTCCACTAATATTGCTTCGCATTATGCCAAGCAGGGATTAAATGTCAGGCTATTCGACCACGATAAGCAGGGGTCTTCTCTGTCCTGGGTTAATCGCCGCCCCGAGGAATATAACCTGATCCATGGTGTCGATGCTTCGAGAAATTTCGACCATCGCCTGACACGCTCCTGGCAATTGCGAGTGCCACCAGATACCGATGTGGCAGTTATCGATACACCCGCGGGTGTTGACGTATCAGAACTTGCCGCGCTATTTCAGTACGATGATTCAGTTTTAATCCCGGTGTTACCTTCACCAATCGATATCCATGCCACTGCCCATTTTATCAAAGAGCTACTGACTGTAGGCAAGGCGCGTAAAAAAATGGTTCGACTCGCGGTAATCGCTAACCGGGTGCGTAAAAATACTGTCATGTATCATGCACTGGAAAGGTTTTTGTTTAGCCTGAATATCCCGTTTATTTCCAGCCTGCGCGATACCCAGTTATATGCAAAGGCATTTGAAGCAGGTGTTGGGGTTGAGGAAATAAATTCAACGCGTAATAAAATCGACATCGAACAATGGGCTCCCATTATTCGCTGGTTGGAAACACCGTTGGTAAAACAAACTGCCGAAATTAGACCGCTGTTTTCACAGTGGGAAAGCTAACCTCGAAATAAATCCGAGGCGGTAATCGGGTACCGCGCGTCTCCGCACCTGTTTGAGGCGTACGATGCTGTGCATGAATGGCTAACCCTTCTCGTCAATATTCCTGTCCTAGTTTGTTTACCGGGCGACCTGCTAGCCTGTCCGGTTAAACATAATCAAACTCAAAAATAAAAATTCCACGGGCATCATATGCGATGCTGCTGTGATATTATCCCGCCATTTATTCAAACAAGAATTAAATTATGAAAGTATTGCGGATAATTATTATCGGGCTCACCTGCGGCGGGTTTGTCAATCATCTACAGGCGAGCGATCTTGAGATCGCCCTGAGTTCGGACGCAGCGCAGTTCACGTTTCGATCAGATTCAAGCCTGATAGGATGGGGTGGTGCAGATCTTGGCTTCAGTTTTTTATACACCGATGCAGACGACTTTCTTGGCGAATTTAGCCTGATGCAATCCAGCCAGCCATCGGCGGAAAATCGGCTTACTCTGGGTGTCGGGGTGAAGGCTTATTTCGGTCGGCTCGATCTAGTTGATGACAGTGTTTTGGCCATTGGAATAGGTGGTGAAGTCCGTTATACCTTCCCAGGTTCTATGCCCATGGCTGTATACCTGGGCGGTCATATTGCTCCTGAAATTACCAGTTTTCGTGACACCGACGGGATTGTGGAATATGTGCTGGGTTATCAGATTGAACTCTTACCACAGACTACCGCCTTCGTCGCAGTCAGGAATATTGAAATAGAAAGCGATAACAACATCGACTATAAAATTCTCGATACCGATGTGCGTATCGGTGTGCGCCTGACG
>JACZQS010000279.1 GCA_022545625.1 Pseudomonadota bacterium | reverse complement strand
ACAATGGGCTGGACGAATATGATGGAGACTACACATCGTTTGAGAAACTCGGCGATATCGTGACCGCTGATATGCGCCATCAAATGGAGTTGGAAGCTAACAAGAAGCTGGAGCGGGAGGCGAGGGAAATTGCCGAAGCCGAAACGACGCCTGACGAGCAAGACCAGGATAGTGATCTTGACCAGGCCCCGTCTATCGCAGCCGAGGAACAAAGCCTCGAAGAAATAGAGGATGAGCCTGACCTTGAGGGTGATGAAATCCCTGATCAACCAGTCGAAAAAAAGCTGGAAAATAATGAGTAAAGTAGCGATGGGTGCAAGAGAAGTAGCGCTGGAAACGCTGGATTCGGTTAAGACGACTCCTACCAGTTTAATCAATTTCCAGTCAAATGGACGGGTCATCGTGTTTGGCGACGATGAAGCGATAAATCTGTGTGCGGATTTTTCCGAACCATTGAGGGTAACCCGGGTATCGATGAGTGGGTCGCGTCAATCGACCGACCCCGGTGACGCAATAGCATTAAAAAAACGAAAAATTGAGATCGAGGGTCATCTGGGAAAGTTTACCGTGCGTCTGGTCGGCGCAGATGATATAGCCGAAACCCTGCAAGCCGACATTATTCTGGATTTAAATCCCCAACCACTGATAAAACGGGAGATCCTGCCTCCCGGTTATCTGCATGAATCAGCCACTGGCGCGAACTCCAAAGCGCTGGAAAATCAACTACTTGAGATGACCGGCGAGTTCGAAAAGCCGAAATATTTTAAATACAACGCTTCAATTTGCGCGCATGGTGTCAATGGAAAGACCGTTTGTACCCGCTGTATCGATGCCTGCCCTGCGGATGCTATCGGTAGCCTGATCGAAAAAATCGAAGTTGATCCTTATCTGTGCCAGGGTGGTGGAGCCTGTGCCACGGCCTGTCCCTCAGGCGCCATTCAGTACGTGTATCCACGACTCGCCGATAGTGGTAACAGGGTTCGGAAAATGCTACAGGCTTTTCGTCAGCAGGGCGGCAAGCAGGCCATCGTCATGTTCCATGCCGAGACCGAGTTCCCGCAGGAATTGCTGCAGCAGCACGCCTCGATACTACCGGTCAGGGTCGAGGAAGTAGCAAGCGTTGGAATGGATCTATGCTTGTCTACACTAGTCTACGGGGCATCGCAGGTTGTACTACTGAGTAACGATGAAATTCCGAGGCTGTCGTTGAGCGAGTTGGAACGCCAACTGGAATGGTTGCAGGCGATGCTTGGCAGCCTTGGCCTGGAGCCCCAACAAATTAGTCTTCAGGCAATCTCTGCAGAATTTACTGAGCTAAAACCTGGGATAAGTGTCGAGCCGGCGATTTACACCATGCCCGAGAATAAACGACATGCGATATTCCAGGCCGTGGATCATCTCTACCAACAGTTGGACCAGCCGCAGGAATTAGTCGATTTACCACAAGGGGCGCCGTTTGGAACCGCGACAATCAACGAGAGTACCTGTACCTTGTGTATGGCCTGTGTCGGTGCCTGTCCGGGCAAAGCGTTGCAGGACGGTTCCAACCGCGAAGTACCCGAGATATTTTTTATCGAGAGTAATTGCATCCAGTGTGGTGCCTGTACCCAAACCTGCCCCGAATCGGCCATCACTATATCGCCGCGAATGATTTTTGATCGCGAGCGCAGGAATCGCTCCCGGCCTTTGAATAAGGATATACCGTTTGCCTGTATCAGCTGCGGGAAACTTTTTGCGCCGACTTCGGTGATAGCTAAAATGACCGATCAATTGAAGGACCATTACATGTTCAATTCCACCCGTGCGATGGATCGTCTGAAAATGTGTGAAGACTGTCGCGTGGTTGATATTGTCCAGGATCCGGAAGCGATGAAAGGTAATTTTGACCCGTTAAATTGAAAATCACCCTGGAACTAATCCCTAATGGTAATAATTGGTAATTATTCGCCTGTCGATACTGGAACGTAGAGTGCTAATATAATGAGTGAGAGTGAAGAAAATAATAATATGACATCACAGGCACAAGCATTGGTCCTGGAGGAGATGGATCAACCGAGTTCGGTCGAGGTTCGCTTCGACACGCCCGCGAGTGCTAAACACAATCCAAACGACAACCCTATCGACAACCCAATCGACGAAGAACAGAAATACCGGGCTTCGGCCTACGCGCTGATCGCCGCATTATTAAGATCCGCACCCGACCAGGAAATGCTAGACCGGCTCGACGGGTTATCACAGGAAACAACTGCCGATGGCGATGATCTTTTACTCGCGATGTCGACCCTGGCACTGTCGGCGAAAATACATACACCCATGGCGATCGACGATGAGTTCCATAATTTATTTATCGGCCTGGGTAAGGGTGAAGTGGTGCCATACGGCTCCTGGTATCTCACTGGATTTTTGATGGAAAAACCATTGAGTGATTTACGCGATGACCTGGCGAGACTCGGTTACGAGAGAAATACATCTGTTGCCGAACCGGAGGACCATATCGCGGCACTGTGCGAGGTGGTCTCGCTGATGATTGCTGAAGGTGCCGATTTATCGGTGCAGAATAGTTTTTTCCAGTCACACATGGTGAACTGGGTGGACCAGTTTTTTGGCGATTTGAGCAAGGCCAAATCGGCCGTATTTTATAAGGCAGTAGCACGTTTTGGAGCAGCATTTATTGCATTGGAGAATGAGTATTTCTCAATGCAGACCTGATGATGTGAAAAGTTTGAAATTTACACCCTGACAAGGGGAGGAGAACACTGGTGAAAAAGATAAAAAAAGATCTCGATAAAGAACGCAGAGAATTTATCAAGAAATCCACGCTTGTGGGTGCGGGGATAGCCGCGGCTGCGGTAGCGCCTGGTGCGGCAACAGCTGGTGTTTCGGTTGATAAATCCGAGGACAAACAGCAAAAGGGTTATCAACTCACTCCGCATGTCATCGAATATTACAAGTCATTAGCGAACTAAATCCGGAGGCAACGAAGAATATGAGTAAATTAATTAAGAAGTCGAACCGGATTGCCAAAGTCAATTCTGGCGTCGAATCTGGAAATATTGAACGCGCGGGGCAGGTTAAACCCGTAGCCGATGCGATCAGTCGTCGCGCTTTCCTGAAGAATTCAGGATTGATGGCAGGTGGTGCTGCACTGGCTACCACGCTGTCGCCAGTGATGATGAAAAAGGCCGATGCCGCGATTGCTCCCGGCGCAGCGCCTGAGCGCATTAAAACAATCTGCACCCACTGTGCAGTTGGCTGCGGCATCATCGCCGAGGTTCAAAATGGTGTCTGGACCGGACAGGAGCCGGCATTCGATCATCCGATCAGCCGAGGTGCACATTGCGCTAAAGGAGCCTCTATCAGAGAACATGGTCATGGTGAACGGCGTCTGAAATACCCGACCAAGCTGGTCGATGGCAAGTGGATAAAAGTTTCCTGGGAACAGGCCATCAGTGAGATTGGAGACAAGATGCTGGAGATCAGGAAGACCTCGGGTCCCGATTCGGTATTCTGGTTAGGTTCAGCCAAATTCAGCAACGAGCAAGCCTATTTATTCCGCAAGATGGCGGGTATGTGGGGTACCAACAAT
>JACZQS010000025.1 GCA_022545625.1 Pseudomonadota bacterium | reverse complement strand
CATCCTGCCCTTATGCACACGGAAGTGATGTATGCAAGTAATGCAGGAGCATTTACTTGCCCACCCCTTCGGGGCCATCTGCGCTGTCCTAATTGTTCTAAACCTCGACCATCCTGGTCTCGCCAAGAACCCTGGGTTTGCCCTCCTGGCAACCCCGTTCAGCGGGTAAATGTGCCACTGGCACATTTCCTGTTCCCGCTTCACCCCGGCAAATTAGTCAGCCGCTCGGCCATCTCTCCAATTTTCTCATTCTTTTATTATTCCCTTAGCAGGGGAGCGCGTTGCATCGGGATTATGCAGAGTACCAACAACCGGCGCCTTTAGGCAATTCCGGAGCGATAACCAGCCCACCCTGTCGCGGCCATATATTTAGATGATTGGAATTGATAAAGCGACGTGATCTGCCGCTCCATGTTTTACCTCTGGCAGACTAGCCTTCGACTGTATTCCCTATTTGCTCCTCTTCCTGTGTTTCCTCTGTTTCCTGTTTTTCCTGAGTTTCCTCTGTTTCCTGTGCTAGTTTCTCAGCCTTGATACGTTCGTAAATCTCTTCACGATGTACTGCAATTTCTCTCGGTGCGTTAACACCGATTCTTACCTGGTTACCCTTTACCCCAAGGACGGTGACTGTTACATCATCGCCTATCATCAATGTTTCCCCTACTCGCCGCGTCAATATCAGCATTTTACTTCTCCCAAATGTATTTCACAGTAATCCAGACCCAAATCCTCTACAGGTCTTCCAGTTTATAATTATTTTAAAGCCATCTTTTATTTAACTCGCGCAGTATTCTACCCAACAATTGTTAGTCAGGCTAGTACTCCTTCGATTGTATATCGCGAGTTCAAAATCAAATAATATCGCGAGCCAGCACGACATCCTGCTAACTCTACCTCCTCCGGGGATTACTAGCGTTCCGACTTTAAGTCGAAACCTTCGTGCAGGGCACGCACCCCTAGTTCAAGGTATTTTTCATCGACTACCACCGAAATCTTTATCTCGGAAGTCGAGATCATCAGGATGTTAATACCTTCTTTCGCCAGCACTTCAAACATCCGGGTTGCAATCCCGGCATGGGAACGCATGCCGACACCGACGATGGAAATTTTGACAATTTTATTGTTTCCCGACACTTCGCGGGCTTTTAGTTGTTTCGCGGTTTTCTTCAACGAGGTCATCGCGTTCTCATAGTCACTGCGATTTACGGTGAAGGTAAAATCGGTCGTACCATCGGCACTGACATTTTGCAGGATCATGTCAACTTCGATATTGGCGTCAGATATGGGACCTAGTATCCCGTAGGCAACACCGGGTGTATCCGAGACACCATTGATGGTCAACTGGGCTTCATCACGGTTGAACGCGATGCCCGATACTAAGGCTTGTTCCATAGTTTCATCCGTTTGGTTATCAGAAATGATCAAAGTGCCCTCGCCTTGTTTAAACGATGACAGGACACGTAGCGGGACTGCGTGTTTTTGTGCGAACTCGACTGCGCGGGTCTGTAACACCTTCGATCCCAGGCTGGCCATCTCGAGCATTTCCTCGAAGGTAATCGTTTTTAGGCGGCGGGCATCAGGCTCTATCCTGGGATCGGTGGTATAGACACCGTCAACATCGGTAAATATCTGGCACTCATCAGCATTCAGGGCTGCTGCCATCGCGACACCAGTGGTATCCGATCCACCACGACCCAGTGTCGTAATATTGCTTTCTTCATCGACTCCCTGAAATCCGGCGACCACGATGATGTACCCTGCATCGAGATCCTGGCGAATCTTCTGGTTATCGACTGATTTGATGCGAGCTTTATTATGCGCACTATCGGTTAGGATACTGGCTTGCCCACCGGTATAAGACTTCGCCGCATGGCCCCGCTTTTCAAGTGCCATTGCGAGTAAGGCGATAGCCACCTGTTCACCAGTCGTCAGGAGTACATCGAGTTCGCGACCGCTGGCTTTAGGACTAATTTGCTGCGCCATGTCAAGCAACCGATTGGTTTCGCCGCTCATGGCGGAAAGCACGACGACCATATCATTGCCCTGTTCCTTGTAGGCAATCACATTTTCGGCTACCGCCTCGATTCTTTCGATCGAGCCAACCGAGGTGCCACCATATTTTTGTACTAGTAAAGCCATTAGCCGGGTGTGGAAAATTCGAGCGCGGATTATAGGTAAATCACCGGCGCTTGTATAATTATAATGTCAATCCGAATGGGTCACAGGATGTTTTGAAATAGTGTGCTTTTCGAACCGCTCTAAAGCTGACTTTCGACCCAGGGTACCACCGCATCAAGCGCTTCGGGCAATTTTTCCGGTAGGTTACCGCCGGCCTGCGCCATATCGGCTCTTCCACCACCTTTGCCACCGCAAAGCTCTGCCACCATATTAACCAGATCACCCGCCCGAATTCGATCGGTTTCGGCTTTGGTCACCCCGGCAATAATCGATACCTTGCCATTTTCGCTACTGGCCAGCACTACCACGGCCGACCCCAGTTTATTTTTCAGTTGATCGACTGTTTCACGCAGGGTTTTGATATTAGCGCCGTTGATACTGGCGGCAAGCACCTTGATTCCTTTCACATCTACCGCCTGAGTGGCGAGATCACCGCCTCTTCTTAACGTAACACTTGTTCTATAGGCAACCAGTTCTTTTTCCTTATTACGATTACTGGTATACAGTTGCTCGACTCGACTAACCAGGTCTTCGCGACTGGCTTTTAGTACTTGCGCCGCCGCGTCGAGTTTATTTTCAGTTTCAATAAATCGGCGAATCGCCCTGGCACCGGTTAGCGCCTCGATGCGGCGTACGCCCGCAGCGATTCCGGTTTCAATGACAATTTTGAACGAACCGATATCACCGGTTCGCTGTACATGGGTCCCGCCACAAAGCTCAACCGAATCGGATCCGATTTTTAACACGCGCACGGTTTCGCCGTATTTTTCCCCGAATAAAGCCAGTGCACCAGTTGCCTTCGCCGCATCCATATCCATCAATTCGGCACTGGTGGGTAAATTCAGCCGAACCTGATCATTGACCAGGATTTCGATTCGCTCAATTTCATCGCTTGTCAGCGGTTGGTAATGCGAAAAATCGAAGCGTAGTTTTTCAGCGTCAACCAGGGAGCCCTTTTGCTGCACATGATCGCCGAGTACCTGTCGCAGTGCTGCATGCATTAAATGCGTGGCGGAGTGATTCAGGATCACCGCTCGCCGATGGTCTTCATCGATCGCTGCGATCAATGTATCGCCGACAGCCACCTGACCAGTGCGCAAATGCCCAATATGCAGACAGACATCGTCCTGCTTTTGAGTATCTTCCACGCGAAATTTAGCACTGTCATTGGCCAGCAGGCCGATATCACCCACCTGCCCGCCAGATTCGCCGTAAAAAGGGGTTTGTTCAAGGACAATGATCGCTCGCTTCCGGTTATCGAGCCGCTCAATTTGCGCTTCATCCTGAATAATTGCGACGATTCGGGTTTCTGCGGTACTGTCGTCATAGCCCTTAAAACGCGTCGGGTCGTGGCTGCTCAGATCGAATTTTTTGCCGACCGCGCCGAACTGGCTGGAAGCCCTGGCGCGTTTTTTCTGTACCTTCATCTGCGCTTCGAAACCTTTTTCGTCGACCTGTAATCCCCGTTCGCGGGCAATGTCCGCGGTCAGATCTACTGGAAAACCATAGGTATCATAGAGTTTGAAAAGCGTCTCGCCACTAATCGTATCACCCTGCATTTGCGCAATGCTATCTTCGAGTATTCGCATGCCCTGTTCCAGGGTTTCGGCAAATCTCACTTCCTCCTTTTCTAAAACACGCGCTACATGGTCCTTGTGTTTGCGCAATTCCGGATAGGCATCGCCCATCAGCTCGTCCAGGGTTGATACCAGTTGGTAAAAGAAAGCCTGCTTGCAACCTAACTGGTGGCCATGGCGTGCGGCGCGGCGAATGATTCGGCGTAACACGTATCCACGGCCCTCATTTGAAGGCAACACGCCGTCAACGATTAAAAACGCACAGGAACGAATATGATCGGCAATCACGCGCAGGGATTTATTATCCAGATCGTCGGTATCGGTCAACCTGGCTGCGGATTTGATCAGGCCCTGGAACAGGTCTATATCATAGTTGTTATGCACCTGTTGCAAAATTGCCGCCAGGCGTTCAAGCCCCATCCCGGTATCAACCGATGGTTTTGGCAATGGGTGCATGACCCCCTGTTCATCGCGATTATACTGCATGAAAACCAGGTTCCAGATCTCGATATAACGATCACCATCCTGTTCCGGTGTCCCCGGGGGCCCACCCTCGATCCCGGGCCCATGGTCGTAGAATATTTCGCTGCAGGGTCCACAGGGACCAGTATCGCCCATCGACCAGAAATTATCCGAAGTGCCGATGCGGGCGAAACGATCAGCATCGATGCCAATATCGTTCAGCCAGATATCGGCTGCTTCATCGTCATCGGCATAAACCGTAACCCAGAGTTTTTCTGCCGGCAGGCCAACAGTATTCGTCAGAAAATCCCAGGCATAGTTGATAGCTTCTTTTTTGAAATAGTCGCCAAAACTGAAATTACCCAGCATTTCGAAAAAGGTATGGTGCCTCGCGGTATAGCCAACATTTTCCAGGTCGTTATGCTTGCCACCGGCGCGGACACAACGTTGCGAGGTCACGGCCGTGGCGTAACTTCTTTTGTCACTACCGAGAAACACATCCTTGAATTGCACCATGCCAGCGTTGGTAAATAACAACGTCGGATCGTTACCAGGCACCAGCGGGCTCGACGCCACAATGGTGTGTCCGTTGTTTTCAAAATACTTAAGGAATATATCCCTTATCTCGGCGCTGCTGGTCATATGCTGTTTCGGATAGATTGCCCGTAAATTGTGCGAAGCCGGTGAATGCTATCGAAATTTAGTCCGGACATTTCATGAATTGCCGTGATGATTGCGCGGGACTTTGATTTCTCACGAGATATTCCGAAGAAGTATCGGACCAATGGATCCGGTCGCCTGAGAAAAATCTCGTGAGGGAACAAAGGACAAGCAAGGGCGCGAGCATATTCATGAAATGTTCGGGCTAAGTTTGATTGATGATGAACTGGGTCAATAGGGATACAGGCCGGCCGGTGGAACCTTTAGCCTCGCCCGATTTCCAGGCAGTCCCGGCGATATCTAGATGAGCCCATTTATATTTTTTCGTGAAGCGTGACAGGAAGCAGGCTGCGGTGATGGTACCGGCATCGCGACCACCGATATTTGCCATATCGGCAAAATTGCTTTTCAGCTGCTCCTGGTATTCATCCCACAACGGCAATTCCCAGAGCCTGTCTTCGATTTGATTGCCGGACTGGATCAGGTCCTTTATCAAAGCCGGGTGGTTACCCAGCACTGCCGAGGGTATTTTGCCCAGGGCAACTATACAGGCGCCTGTCAACGTCGCAATATCGATTACGCAGCGCGGTTTAAATTTTTCTGCATAGGTCAACGCATCACACAATATCAACCGACCCTCGGCGTCGGTATTGAGTATCTCAATGGTCTGACCGGACATACTGGTTACTATATCGCCGGGTTTGGTTGCGAGACCATCGGGCATGTTTTCCGTTGTCGGGATAATACCGACAAGGTTGATTGGCAGGTTCATCGCTACTACCGCACTGATGGTACCGATCACCGATGCTGCACCGCACATATCAAATTTCATTTCATCCATCGCGGCACCGGGCTTGAGCGAAATACCACCAGTATCAAATGTGACACCCTTGCCCACCAGCACCACCGGCTGGTCTTTTTTATTACCACCCTGGTATTGCAGTGTGATCAGTTTTGCGGGCTGACGGCTGCCAGCACTCACCGACAATAGCGAACCCATTTTCAGTTTGCGCATATCGGCTTCTTCGAGCACGGTGACCTTTAGCTTTTTTTGCCCTTTTGCCAAAGCTGTTGCCTGTTTGGCGATATAGGATGGTGTGCAGATATTGCTCGGTAGATTTCCCAGGTCCCGCGCGATACTGATACCCGCGCTTATCGCGATTCCCTGCTCGATTGCCGATTCCCCAGCAGCCAGATCGCGTTTCCCCGGGACGTTCATTGTCAGCTTCCTGAGCGCTTTCTTTTTATCACTGCTATTGCTTTTCAACTGCTCGAATCGATATTGGCAATGACTCATCTTCAGCACAGTTTGTTGAACTTTCCACCGAACATCACGTCCCTTGACAGGAATATCGGTAATATAGGCGTGGGCCTCCGAGGCGCCGCAGTTTTCCAGCGCGGCAGACATATTACCAATGGTTTTGATAAAAGCTGTTTCATTCATATCGCCATCCTTACCGCAACCGATTAGCAACACGCGGTCGGCCCGGATACCAGGTAGATTATGTAGCAACAATGACTGACCTGAACGGCCATCCATATCCCCGCGCCGAATAATCTTCAGCAGTGAACCCTTGCTGGCCTTGTCGACAATCTGGCCAGTTGTAGATAGTTTTCGTGGTTCTGAAACTGCGATAATCAGGCAGGCGCTTCGCAATTTTACCGGGTGACTGGTTTTGAGATTAAATTCCATGATATTCCTGTGTTGGTGCAATCAATAACGCGATAAGATACGTGAAGCCTGAAAAAAAACCAGTCGTAAATGATGAATTCTAATGACTGTTAAGCGCAGGTTTATCAAACCTGCTTTTAATAGGCGTTCAAAGTTAGCAAACCATCTTGTGATGCCCAATATTTTAACCCGATATTTGATTACCGAGATCTTGAAAAGTAGCGCCGCGACGGTGTTGATCTTATTCGTTATTCTGATGAGTAATGCGTTGGGACGGGTATTATCAGACATCGCTGACGGTGATGTCCCGGCGCAGGCCTTATGGCCAGTATTGCTGAGCCAATCGGTTAATATTTTCTCCCTGTTGCTGCCTATCGGATTTTTCTTCGGGATAGTTTTTGCTTTTGGTCGGCTGTACAAGGACCACGAAATGGTTGTGATGAGCGCCTGCGGTATGGGTTATCGTCATTATTACAAACCGGTATTACTGATTTTAGTGCCGGTATTTTTACTCAACGCTTACAGCAGCATCTGGCTTAATGCAGATATGCGAAGAACCACTCGGGGCATTGTCGATCAAGAAAAAAATGTCCATGAGTTTCAGCAATTAAAGCCGGGGCAGTTCAATCAGAGCAAGAACGGTGAGCATGTGTTTTTTATGCAATCGCTAAGCGAAGACAAGCTACAGTTAAGCGACATTATTATTGCCCAGACAAATCGAGACGGCATGGTGTTTGAAACTGCAAAATCGGGACGGCATAAAATCGATGAAGTGAGTGGAGATCTGTTTCTGGTGGTAGGCCCTGGTGAACGTTACGAGGGGCAAATTGGAGAGAAAGACTACAAGATTATCGAGTTTGAGCAGCATGGAATATTGATAGAAAAGAAAATCAAGGGAGCCAGGCGGCAACTGGGTAAAAAAGAAAAACCACCTCTGATGCTCTGGAATTCTTCGCGTCTCGCAGACCGCGTCGAACTACAGTGGCGAATTGCAATTCCGGTGATACTGGTGGTATTAGCCTTACTGGCGGTACCCCTGTCCTATATATCGCCCAGGCAAGGGAGGTATGGCAAGATTGGGGTCGCGCTGATTATTTATATCGTATATCTCAATCTGATGGCGTATACGCGGGCCCTGCTCGACGCAGACTCTCTGCCCCTGGGATTCAATTTCTGGTGGGTGCACCTGCTTTTTTTATTTTTGACATTCGGCTTGTTAATCAAAAGAAACGGTGGCTATAGTTTTGGCCGCAAGGCTGCAGGACATTGATTATTAACCGCTATATAATGCGCAATATCCACCAGGGATCGTTGCTGGTACTTTTGGTACTGGTTAGTCTTGGGCTTTTTTTTATTTTAATCGGTCAACTGGATGATATTGGTCGCGGCAATTATAGGCTGTTGCACGTGGTCGAATATGTAGCGCTACGGGCACCGGGCAAGATTGTCGACTTTATGCCGTTGGCGGTATTGCTGGGTACTATTTTGAGTTTGGGGTCGCTCGCAAGCAACAGTGAAATTGTTGCCATGCAAGCTGCCGGTTTATCGGTGCTGCAATTATTACGCGCGGCGTTACAGGCAGCAGTTATGCTGGCGTTACTGAGTTTTTTGTTAGCCGACTGGGTAGTACCGATCAGCGAAACCAGCGCCCGTGAAATCAGATCGAGCGCTATCAATGCGACACCAGCACTGCGTGCTAAAAAAGGATTGTGGGTCAAGGACAAAAATCAGGTTCTCTATATTAAGGAATTATTACCGAATGGTGTGGCCCGATCCGTCGAAATTTATCAGCTTGATGAACGGGGTCGTCTGGTTTCTACGCTGGCCGCGCAAAGCGCGATTCCAACCTCCGAGCAATGGTTACTAAAGCAGGTCAAACAATCAATCATCGGAGACCAGACTGTCCGTACCTTTGACCACGATGAAATGATTTATAGCGGTAACATTTCCATTCAATTACTGGAAGCTTTAATGATCGAACCTCGACAAATGTCGAGCAGCGATTTGTATGCATATCTGGTTTTTCTGGATGAAAATAAACTGGACAGTTCGGCGGCAGCCCTGACATTCTGGCGAAAGATTGCGGCACCTTTTACCGTGTTGGTCATGTGTGTCCTCGGGGTACCTTTTGTATTGGGTTCCCAGCGTCAAAATAATACCGGGTCACGTTTAATGTTAGGCATACTGCTTGGCTTGACCTATGTTGTAGCCGAGCGTTTGATGATACAACTGGGAAGCCGGATCGATATTAATCCATTCATCAACGCAATTTCCCCGGGCTTATTATTTTTAGCCATGGCGATTTATCTATTGTTTAAGAAACAGCCACATGGCCTTCGTGGGAAAGGTGAGCCAGGATAACCCCGCCAGCTAGATCTGTGGGTTCATTGTCAACTGCTATTGCCTGATATATCAATCACCCTGGTTTGACTAAATTTATCGTGCCAGGTGTAGGGTCTAAAAATACGCCACCAGTAACCTATGCCAAAACAGGCAAAAGAAAACATGGCGAAAACCAGGCGTAGAAAACTAATAGTCCAGCTCGGATAACCACCAAATTCTGAAACAATTTGAATTTTCCACACTTGCATCCCGAGAGTTTGCCCGGATCTATTCCAGAACCAGCCGTAAAAAATAAAAATGACAGTGGCAAGAAAAATATAAATCAGCGAAGGATTGACCGCTGTCCGATCGAACAGGATTAATACACCAACCGCGACAAACAAAATCGCAAAGATAAGCAAACTATCGTACACCATCGCCGCCAGTTGCCTCAACAAACTGGCAGGCGGGTAGTGATCGTGACGATAGGCAGGCATAGGTGAATTCTCAGGAAGTAATCGTCATTCTAGGAAAAAGCCGGGCGGCCGACAATAACTATTGCAATGCGGTTACTGTATTATGACGGATGCCTTTGATAATTACTTGAAAAGCCAACCTGGGGAAGTGGAAGGTGGCTACAGAAATCGTATCGGGATGAAAATTAAAACTGGCGAGCCAGACACAGCACTAGCCATTGACCATTTTATCGATGATCTGTGGGCACAAAAAGGGTTGGCGCAGCTGACATTGAAGGCCTACCAGCAGGATTTAAAAAGTTTTGCGGACTGGCTGAATGAGCAGGGCGAAAAACTGCAGGGGGCGAGTCAGGCAAATATCCAGAAGTATTTATCCAGGCGTTTTAGCAGCGGTGCATCGGCGAGATCAAATGCCCGCCTGCTGTCTACTCTCAAACAATACTATCGTTATCTGATAAAAAAAGGAGATCGAAAAGATAATCCGACCGCATTGATCGCCGCACCGAAGGTGCATCAGATATTGCCCCCGACTCTCAGTGAAGAGGACATCAACAAGCTGATCGAATCGCCCGATATAACAAGCAGTTACGGTCTTCGAGATCGCTGTATGCTCGAAATGATGTATAGCTCCGGGCTTCGGGTGAGTGAACTCGTCTCACTGCAAGTGAATCAAATTAATACCAGGCTCGGCCTCGTTCGGCTCACCGGCAAGGGTAACAAGGAACGGGTAATCCCGGTCGGCGAAGAAGCCTTGTTCTGGCTAACCCGTTATCTCGAAAATGCGCGACCGCAGTTAATTCGAGAGTCTGTCGTAAATGATGCCTTATATCTGTCGAGTCGAGGTTCTGCAATTACCCGGCAGGCTTTTTGGCAGCACATCAAGAAGTACTCGCTAAAGGCTGGAATCAAGACAGTTTATTCGCCGCACTCACTTCGACATGCATTTGCGACCCACCTGTTAAATCACGGGGCCGATTTGCGCACGGTACAGATGCTGCTCGGCCACAGTAGCCTGTCGACCACACAAATCTATACCCATATCGCGCAGGCCAGGTTACAAAACCTGCATGCAACGCATCATCCACGAGGCTAAGGCGGGGATCTCTGCGAGAGTTTCAAATAATAAAATTAATGTAGCAAGGTAAACAGTTTGCGACGGTATTTCTGCACGCTGGTACTTTCACCGCCGAGCATATCAAACATCGCGAGTAAGCCCTTGTGCCCCGCGTCGTCTTCAAACTGCCGGTCGACCAGGATAATTTTAATCAGGCAATCCATCGCCAGTTCGTGGTCGCCGTTGGCAGATAAATGATGACTCTTGTGCAGCAGGGCTTCGCAATCATTCGGGTTATCAACCAGGCGTTGTTCAATTTGATCCAGGTCA
The DNA here is from genome assembly GCA_022545625.1 of Pseudomonadota bacterium. GTDB lineage: Bacteria > Pseudomonadota > Gammaproteobacteria. Next base: position 2,019 of record JACZQS010000025.1, on the reverse strand, counting down.
GGCGTATTTTCAAGCTGGTCGGACATTTTGATCTCGGCACGCAGCTTGACCGCATCCGGTTTGTTTTTATCGTCGTCACTCAAGCTATCGAGCAGGGCGAGTGAACCAACTTTATCATCCTGGGTGAATATGACCCGGGCAATGTTAATTTTTAAATCGCTGTTCGAAGGATCCTTCGCCAGGGCCTGATTCATCAATTCCAGCGCATCTGCAAAGCGGTTCTCTTCATGCGCAGTCATTGCCGCCAGCATGATTTTGTCTGATTCTGAAGTGATAAAGGGTTTGATAAACTCCCGGATCTCACCCTCGGGAAGGGCTCCCGAGCGCTCGGCGACGATTTGGCCATTCACAATCAGTTTCATCGTCGGAAGGCTCTTAATGCCGAAATGCGCGGCCAGTTCCTGTTCTTTCTCAGTATCGACCTTGGCGAGGATGAATTTGCCTGCGTATTCATCGACCAGTTTTGCGAGAACCGGCATTACAGTCTTACAGGGTTCGCACCAGTCGGCCCAGAAATCTACCAACACCGGTCGTTCCGCGTTCACGACATCCGCTTCGAAACCGCCGTCGGTTGTGTGTTCAACCTGATCAGTCACCTTCCGACTCCTTCAAACTTGTTCCGTCTTTCGATGGTCTCTGCCCTAATAGTTGCAGTAAGTAGTGCCGAGGGGATCGAATCGAAAGTGACGCCGCCTGCCCGGTCAGGCACAATATCGCTGCTGAATGCTTCCTTATGAAACTCGCGGGAACGTCGTGGGTATCTGAGGAGCGAGAACTCTCGCCTAGATATTTGCCTTTTTAACCGCTGAGAACGTAATTTGCAAGTCTTGACGCCTGACGCTGAGACCCACGCACACCCACAGGGCCACCTGACGGAGCTGGAATTCAGCTCGCTGCAGCTCCCGGAAAAGTTGCTTCAAGGCATATCTGACGCGGGCTTCAGTCATTGTACTCCGATCCAGAGCAAGACCTTGCCGCTGGCCTTGAACGGACGTGATGTCGCTGGGCAGGCGCATACCGGTACCGGCAAGACCGCGGCATTCTTAGTAGCCCTGTTCTGCCGCCTACTGGAAACGGCACGAACCCAGGCGAAGCAGTCTGGGCCCAGAGCGCTGGTGCTAGCTCCCACCAGGGAACTCGCCGTGCAGATTCACACGGACGCGGTCCAGCTAGGCAAGCACCTTCCATTCAGACTCGGTCTGGCATTCGGCGGTACGGATTATGACAAACAGCGGCGCATACTCGCGAACGGCGTCGATGTATTGATCGGTACGCCAGGCCGCTTGATCGACTTCCACAAACAAAAGGTTTTCACCTTACGTGACGTTCAAGTTCTGGTGCTGGATGAGGCGGACCGTATGTTCGATCTAGGGTTCATTCGCGACATCCGTTACGTACTACGGCGACTACCGGCCCCGGAGAAACGGCTCAATATGCTTTTCTCCGCGACCCTCTCGTACAGAGTCTTGGAATTGGCCTACGAGCACATGAACGACCCCGAGCTGATTCGGATCGAGCCCGACAAAAAAACCGTCGAGCGAGTCCGACAGTGCATCTACTTCCCTTCGAATGAGGAAAAAATTCCTCTGCTGATCACGCTCCTGAACCAGCTGGACTCCCCTCGAGCGCTGGTGTTCGTCAATACACGTCGCGAAGCCGATCGGCTAGAGAGCTACCTGGAGCACAACGGCATCCACGGCCGAGCGATATCGGGTGATGTGCCCCAGCGCCGCCGGTTTAGAATGCTAGAGGCGTTCCATTCCGGTGAGTTGCCCGTCTTGATCGGCACCGACGTCGCGTCGAGAGGATTGCACATTCCCGACGTAACCCACGTCTTTAACTATGATCTCCCCCAAGACCCTGAGGACTACGTCCACCGAATCGGCCGCACGGCGCGCGTCGGCGCAGACGGCGATGCGATTAGCTTCGGCTGCGAGAACTACGCTATCTCGCTCCCCGACATTGAGCGCTTTCTCGGGCACAAGATTCCGGTTGAGACGATCGAAGCCGAAAGCCTGG
>JACZQS010000278.1 GCA_022545625.1 Pseudomonadota bacterium | reverse complement strand
GCTTTAGGGCCCTGATCATTAAGTCCTCTGACGAGTCAAATTCAAGTTGCTCGGCCCAGCGATCGACCCTGGTGTAATCACCCTTGGAAAAATCTCTCAGTAACGCTGTTTTAAAAGCATCGAGCGCGAGTGCGATGACCGCAGCGCCTCGATGGTGTTTGCGCCTTTCATTTGCAGTCCTCGAATAAATACTGAACCGGCCCTTTTTATCGACGACCCGCTTATCCTTAACCATGCCCCCTTCAGGAAATATCACCAGTTTCCTACCGTGCAAAATCTCCCGCGCGAGGAATGGGAATAGATTGGGTAAATCGTTGGGAACAACACCGACAGAATAAAGAAACTGGCTGAATCGATCGTCCTCCTCGAAAAATTCACTGGAAGCAATAGAGCGACAATAATCACCGGTGGCATCATGGATCAGGTACTGTGGAATGAAGGTTTCAAACCGGGCGAAATGATTGAATAAAAAGATATCGCCCAGTTCCACCGAATTATTATTTTCATCTTCCTGCTGGTGTAACTTGATATTTAGCTTCAGGAGTTTTCTGGTCGTTCTGAAAGCCTTTACACACCAGTTATAGGTTGTCGTGTTGATCGAAATGTCGTCGGGGATATAAGAATGATCAGGCATAACAAAATTTTTTCGGTTTTACTCCTATACTCAGTAATAGCGCCGTTTGCATACCCGAATACTGACAGGTTGATAGGCAAATATTGCGTGATCCAGACACGCTATGAATAATCTAATGACCCTTATGATGGCCGCTAGTTGGTGAATAATAGTGGAATTGCTCTAGCTATGCAGAAATACAGTCGAATCCTGATTACTGTTTTATTCGTTGGACTTGTCTCCAAGGTTATTGCTGCACCGAAAACGGACGATATCAGAATTCTGATCGACGTGTCGGGTAGTATGAAAATAAACGACCCTTTAGATCATCGCATATCGGCCCTGAAGCTGTTCAATGGGCTGATCTCGGATGGCTCCAAAGCGGGTGTCTGGACCATAGATCGTTATGTCGACATGACCGTAAAATGGGGAACGGTGAATGACGAGTGGCGCGAAGCGGCCGATACCGGTGCATCGACAATACATTCGAATGGAATATTTACCAATATTGAAAGCGGCCTGTCCCGGGCGAGCCGTGGCTGGGAAATACCGGATCCAGATACACGGCGCAGCATTATACTGCTCACCGACGGACAGGTAGATATTTCCAGCGATGCTGCTACCAACGAAATATCGCGTCTGAATATTCTGGCAAAAAGCATCCCGGCCCTGAAGCAATCGGGTGTTGTCATACATACCATTGCATTGTCTGGAAATTCGGACGAAGTGCTTTTGAAGCAACTGGCACTGGAAACCGGTGGTTCCTATCAAAAAGCCGAGTCCGCACAGGATTTACAAAGAATATTTTTCAGGGCGTTTGAGCGTGCAACTCAGCCGGACACGATAAAACTGACTAAAAATCGGTTTACCATAGACAAAAATGTCAGGGAAATGACCTTATTAATATTTCGCCAGAAGCATAGCGCGCCAACTCTTCTATATCCACCGGGAAGCAGCCCGTTGAGTTCGAAAAAACCTGGAAATTCAATATGGCGAAACGATTCCGGGTATGACCTTATCACGATCAAAAATCCGACAACCGGAGTGTGGACTATCGATGCCGAGATAGATGCGGACAACCGGTTGATGGTGGAGACTGATTTCAAACTAAGTGTTGGTGGATTCTTTCCCTATGTGATGCCGGGTCAGCCAATCAGGATAAACGTCGAACTGCACGATTTGGGAAACAAAATCACAGAAGATAGCCTCCTGCAATTTGTTGACTTCAGTATCGCACATACTGGAATTGACAAGATCGAGAAATTATCAAAACTTGAACATGCCAGTATCGGAGCAGACAAGGGTCGTTATTCGTATGATATAGAGAACGGACTTGAGGAAGGTACCCACAGTTTCGTAATTGCTGCCGATAGCCAGATTTTCAATCGCAGCAAGCGTTTCGATATCGAAGTGCAGTGGCCGGTTATAGTTAATATCGACGCGGGAAATAAACCTGGTAGTTACCAATTGTCGATTAAGCCTCGAAAAGAGTATCTAGATTTGGCCAGCTTGCGGCCGGGCGTCATTCTTCAGGCACCCGATGGTAACAAACAGGATCTAGCGTTGATACGGCTCGATAACGAATGGAGCGTAGAGATAGAAACCAGTCAAGATGGTGTGTATCAGGCGTCTATCATTATTGACACCAGCTCGGCTACAAATGGGGCACAATCTCTCGATTTAGGCTTGTTTCCGATGATCGGAATCTCCAGCCCGGCAATGCCACAGGATCAGAAAATTGAACCCTCCTCGCGGGTTGTTCCAGTCTCGAGATCGGTTATCAAACTGGATTCAATCCCAGAATCAATTTCAAAGGCAGCGACAGAAGTGGTACAGGATAAACCGAAGCACAACAGGCAACCCGACTGGACCAGGATTTCAATCACGCTGGCCCTGGTGAATCTATTGATGATCATCGTAGCGGCGGTCGTCTGGTCGCTATTACGCAGGAAAAAGGATGAAACCGGATTAACCCTGGTTCGGGCAGGCGAATATGCTTGAAGTCAGCGCGATACTGCTTATTCTGCTGATCGAGGGAATTGTTATCCTGCTGTCGATTATGCTGCTGGTGATTGTATTGCGAGTACGCAAAGATCAGCAGGATCGTAATTCCGTTAGGCAACTTGTATCACAGATTAATCATTTCTCCGAAGTCGGGATGAAAGAAACCGCTACTTATTTACACGATATCTATGAGTTAGAGGGCTCCGAGCTAAGGCAGGCGGTCAATGAGATCGATACCAGGGAGAGGGAATTTATGCAAAAAATCATTAATTTGTTCCTGCATGGTGAGACTAGTCAATTGACTGTAATGAACACGGCGATGACTGAATTAATCGAACCTTATAAAAATTTAAGACCAAAAATTCCAGCGCCGATAGTTTCTGATGGTGAACAAAGCGCTTTGATGAAACTCGAGACGATGGGTGCACAAAACGAAAAACTAACCCAGGAGCTGAAGATCACCAAGGACAGGATGATGAGTATTATTGCCAGGTTTTACAATAGGTCTGGTGGAGGTGATGATCACAGGCCCGTCGAGCAAGAAGTGGGGGACAAGCCAATGGTCGATGTAAAAAAGAATCAGGAGGCGGGGTAAACAACCCGGTTAAAAGAAGTACCCTTATAAGTAATGTGGTTCGTTACCAGCACGCCATTTAATATTGCAGCCCATACTGGGTAACTGCTGGGCAGAAATGGCTTTATCTTCCAGCAAAGCCTGGCTGGCAGATTTTAAATCAACACCGGTAATTTCCTCGTCATTGCCCGGCCTTGAGGCATCGTACTGTCCCCGATAAACCAGCCTATGTTGACTGTCAAACAGGAAAAAATCAGGCGTGCAGGCTGCACGATAGGCCATTGCTACCTGCTGCGACTCGTCATAAAGGTATGGAAAATCTAATTCGTACTCCTTGGCCAGGTCGATCATTTTTTGAGGACTGTCAGCAGGATAATTATCGATATCGTTAGCGTTTATCATAACCACCGATAATCCCGAT
>JACZQS010000024.1 GCA_022545625.1 Pseudomonadota bacterium | reverse complement strand
CGACAAGGTTTTTACGGTTGTTATCGCCCCATTGCCAGGTAGAGATAATCTTAACGTATATGCCCTGGATACAACCGGCAAGAAGAAGGTGGAACTGGAACTGCAATCTGCTCTCGATGAAGTAAGGTTACTCAAAAATCGTCTGCAACAGGAAAACCACTATCTTCAGGATGAAATTAAACAGGTGCACGGAGCCGATGCAATGATCGGCAACAGTAAGGTCCAGGAAAAACTGCTGCAAAAAGTTCGTCAGGTCGCAAAAACCGATACCACGGTATTGATATCAGGTGAGACGGGTACCGGTAAAGAATTACTGGCGAGAGCTATTCATGCAGCAAGTCAACGTAAAGACCGCCCATTAGTGAAGATAAACTGCGCTACGTTACCGGTCGGCTTGATCGAAAATGAATTATTCGGACACGAAAAAGGGGCCTTTACCGGGGCAACGGCTCGAAAAATAGGGAGGTTCGAACTGGCCGATGGTGGCACTATTTTCCTCGATGAAATTGGTGATCTGTCGCTAGAATTACAGGCAAAGCTGTTGCGTGTTTTGCAGGAAGGTGAACTGGAGCGGGTGGGTGGTAATTCGACCATAGCTGTGAATGTGCGGGTAATTGCTGCGACCAATCGAAATTTGGCCGATAGTATTGCTGCTGGAGAATTTCGTGAAGACCTGTTTTACCGTCTTAACGTGTTTCCTATACTAAGTCCACCACTGAGAAATCGTAAGAACGATATTGCCATGCTGGCGCATCACTTTCTGCAGAAATACGGCGCCAAAATTGGCAAGCGATTTAATTCGATTGACGCACCGGTTCTCGCCCGTTTACAGGCTTATGACTGGCCGGGTAATGTGCGTGAACTGGAAAACATTATCGAGCGCGCGATTGTCCTGTCGGAAGGATCTTCATTGCAACTGGAGGAAGCATTCGATTTGAATATGACACCCCAAAGCCCGCAACGGGTGGAAAAAACTCTCGGGGAAGTGGAGCAGGAAATGATCCAAAACGCACTCGAGGTCTGTGGAGGGAAAATTGAAGGAGATGGTGGTGCAGCGTCCAGACTGGGTGTGGCGCCCAGCACCTTACGCGAGAGAATAAAGAAATATGGATTACAAAGGAGAATGCCTGTAGTTGTCAGGTACCTGTCGGCCTGATGCTCGATAAATGCACGGTATCTATTCAAGCTAGAATAGGGTCTAAATTGACACTCAAACATAGACGCCACTCTGCAATAGTCATACAATACTCCTTCAAGAAGATGCCGCTTCCGCGGTGTTAAAGTCTTAAGAAATATCAACAAGGGGAGAACCGTTGGTTCCCCTTGTTCGTGCGCGCACGCATTTTTTTAAACGCGGAGGGTTTGTGCCAAAACCAGCAATATTGGCCCTGCAGGACGGGACCATATTTGAAGGTCGATCGATCGGAATCAATGGAATTACCTCAGGTGAGGTGGTTTTTAATACCGCGATGACCGGATATCAGGAAATCCTCACCGATCCCTCCTATTGCCGACAAATGGTCACGCTGACTTATCCCCATATCGGAAACACCGGGGTTAATAGCGAAGATGAAGAAGCCACCGAAATCCATGCCAGCGGTTTGATCATCAGGGACCTGCCCCTGCAAGCGAGCAACTGGCGCAGCGAAGGCAGCCTCGAAGATTACCTGCTGCGCCGCAATGTGATCGCTATTGCCGATATCGATACCCGCAAGCTGACGCGATTATTGCGTGACAAGGGGGCACAAAATGGTGCAATCATGGCTAGCGACCAGATCTCGGTTGAGCAGGCGCTCGAAGCCGCCCGTGCATTTCCCGGTCTCGCGGGTATGGATCTGGCTAAAGTGGTGTCGACAAAAAAAGCCTATGACTGGTCCTACTCAACCTGGTCGTTAAAATCCGGCTACCAACATAAAAAAGGCGGTCGCTACCATGTGGTTGCTTACGATTACGGTATCAAGAAAAATATCCTCTGCATGCTGGTCGATCGCGGTGCAAGCGTAACCGTAGTACCCGCGCAGACAACGGCTGAATCCGTGTTGAAAATGAATCCCGACGGTGTATTCCTGTCGAACGGACCCGGTGACCCGGAACCCTGCGATTATGCAATCGAAGCGATCGGCAAGTTATTACAGACTGATATTCCGGTTTTTGGTATATGTCTCGGATATCAATTGCTGAGCCTGGCCTGCGGCGCAAAAACTCTGAAAATGAAATTTGGCCATCATGGGGCCAATCACCCGGTGCAAAATCTCGATAGCGGCGAAGTGATGATCACGAGTCAGAACCATGGGTTTGCCGTCGATGAGAAGAGCTTGCCGGAGTGTTTGCGAGCCACCCACAGGTCTTTGTTCGACGATAGCCTGCAAGCGGTACATCATAAAGACAAGGCGGCATTCGGTTTTCAGGGGCACCCGGAAGCGAGCCCCGGGCCGCACGATGTAGCGCCATTGTTTGACCATTTTTTCGACTTGATAGCGGCACAGGCGAATCAGGCTGTCAGTGCCCGGAAAACCTGATGCCGCGCAGAAGTGATATTAATTCGGTTTTAATCATAGGTGCTGGCCCCATCGTAATCGGCCAGGCCTGCGAATTCGACTACTCGGGTGCCCAGGCTTGCAAGGCTTTGAAAGAAGAAGGCGTTCGTGTCATCTTGATCAATTCGAATCCCGCCACCATTATGACCGATCCGGACTCGGCGGATTCGATCTATATCGAGCCGATAAACTGGAAGGTAGTAGAAAAAATTATCAAAATAGAGCGGCCCGACGCATTGCTGCCGACCATGGGAGGGCAAACCGCTCTCAACTGTGCACTCGATCTGGTTCGTGAAGGTGTATTAGAAAAATACAAGGTAGAAATGATCGGTGCCAGTCGCGAGGCCATCGATATGGCAGAAGACCGCGAACTGTTCCGCAAGGCGATGTCGGAAATTGGGCTGCATACGCCGCGCGCATTCATTGCGCACAGCCTCGAAGAAGCCTGGCAGGGCCAATCGCAGATCGGCTTTCCGGTTATTATTCGACCTTCTTTTACGATGGGTGGTAGTGGCGGCGGGATCGCCTACAACAGGGAAGAATTCGAAGACATCATCAAGCGCGGACTGGATTTATCGCCGACTTCCGAGGTACTGGTCGAAACCTCGGTGCTGGGCTGGAAAGAATACGAAATGGAGGTGGTACGTGATAAAAAGGATAACTGTATCATCATCTGTTCAATCGAAAATGTAGATCCGATGGGGGTGCATACCGGTGATTCGATAACGGTAGCACCGGCACAAACCCTGACCGACAAGGAATACCAGATCATGCGTAACGCTTCGCTCGCGGTATTGCGCAAAATTGGTGTCGAAACCGGTGGTTCGAATGTTCAATTCGCGATTAATCCGGTCGATGGGGAAATGATCATTATCGAGATGAATCCAAGGGTATCACGCTCATCAGCGCTAGCCTCCAAGGCAACCGGGTTTCCGATTGCCAAGATCGCAGCGAAGTTGGCCATAGGCTACACGCTCGACGAATTGCGCAATGATATTACCGGTGGGGCGACCCCGGCTTCGTTTGAACCGACTATTGACTATGTGGTAACCAAGATACCCCGCTTTACCTTTGAAAAATTCCCCCAGGCTGACGATCGATTATCGACCCAAATGAAATCGGTTGGCGAAGTCATGGCAATTGGTCGTAGTTTCCAGGAGTCTTTCCAGAAAGCCCTTCGCGGACTCGAGACTGGCGTCGACGGGCTGGATGAAATAGTCGATCAGACCCTGGGCGAAGATGCTCTCGAAGATCTTTATCGCAAGGAATTACGCTTACCCGGCGCCAAACGAATCTGGTATGTCGCCGATGCGTTTCGATCGGGTTACAGCCTTAAGAAAATTTACCAGCACACGGCTATCGACCCCTGGTTCCTGGCGCAGATCGAGGATTTGATCATTACCGAAAACAAATTAATAGGCAAAAAAGCGGAAAATCTGACTGCCGACGAGTTTCGTTTCCTCAAGCGAAAAGGTTTCTCCGACCGGCGTCTGGCTAAATTACTGAAGACTACAGAACTCGATATCGGTAATCGCCGGCGTGAAATGGGAGTACGGCCTGTCTATAAACGCGTCGATACCTGTGCGGCAGAATTTTCCTCTGCGACCGCTTATTTGTATTCAAGCTACGAACAGGAGTGTGAAGCCGAACCAAGTGATCGTGACAAGATTGTCGTTCTCGGTGGTGGCCCGAATCGTATTGGACAGGGAATTGAATTCGATTACTGTTGTGTGCACGCGGCGATGGCCATGCGTGAAGATGGCTACGAAACAATCATGATCAACTGCAATCCTGAAACGGTATCGACAGATTATGATACTTCGGATCGACTCTATTTCGAGCCTTTAACCTTTGAAGATGTACTCGAAATCATCCATCTGGAAAAGCCCAAAGGCGTGATCGTACAGTTTGGCGGGCAGACGCCACTGAATCTTGCGCGTGCGCTTGAGGCTGCCGATGTGCCAATTATCGGCACGACTCCAGACTCCATCGACCTGGCGGAGGATCGCGAGAGATTCCAGCAGTTGATCAATCGACTCGGTTTACGCCAGCCACCTAATCGAGTTGCTTTTGATGCAAAATCTTCGGCTGCCCTCGCCGCGCAGGTCGGATTTCCACTGGTTGTGCGGCCATCGTATGTGTTGGGTGGGCGTGCAATGGAGATCGTTTATGACCAGGAAGATCTGGCACGATATATGAAACAGGCAGTTCATGTTACTCGGGATTCACCGATACTGCTGGACCGATTTCTGGACGAAGCTGTCGAGGTCGATGTTGACGCGGTATGTGACGGCGAGAATGTTTTAATCGGTGGTTTGATGGAGCATATTGAACAGGCCGGTGTGCATTCTGGAGATTCCGCCTGTTCGCTGCCTCCCTATACCCTGTCCGCTGAAATCCAGCAACAGCTTTGCGAGCAGGTCAGCATGATGGCTAAGGCACTCGGGGTGGTTGGCCTGATGAATACCCAGTTTGCAATCAAAGGCGATGATATATATATCCTTGAAGTTAATCCGCGCGCATCACGCACGGTGCCGTTTGTGTCTAAAGCCACCGGCCTGGCGCTGGCGAAAGTTGCGGCGCGCTGTATGGTCGGCCAAACACTCAAGCAACAAAATTGCACCAAACAGATTATACCGAATTTTGTTTCGGTGAAAGAATCGGTATTTCCGTTTGCCAAATTCCAGGGGGTGGATCCAATTCTCGGGCCGGAAATGAAGTCGACAGGTGAGGTAATGGGGATAGGAAAATCTTTCGCCGAGGCCTTTGCCAAGGGTATGATAGCTGCAGGTGACGAGATTCCTGAACCGGGTACCGCATTTCTCAGCGTACGCGACAACGACAAGAAAGGCATTGTTGATCTCGCCAGAAGCCTTTACGACCAGGGCTTTAATCTGGTTGCCACAGGTGGTACCGCCAAGGTGATCCAGGCAGCCGAAATTGAGTGCAGGCAGGTCAACAAGGTGAAAGAGGGCCGACCGCATATCGTCGATATGATTAAGAATGACGAAATTGTATTGATTGTCAATACCACCGAGGGCCGTTCGGCGATAGCCGACTCGTATACTATACGCCGGGAAGCATTGATGCATTCAGTCAGTTATACCACCACTCTTTCGGGTGGCAGGGCCACTTGCATGGCGATGTCTCATCGCAAAATAAAAGACGTATACCGGTTACAATCGTTACATTAGTAGCCCCAGAGAATAAATTATGAATCAAGTACCGCTGACTGCCGTGGGCGCAGAAAGACTAAAAGAAGAACTCAAGAACCTCAAGTTCGTCAAGAGACCCCTCGTGGTTGAGGCGATTGCGGTAGCCAGGGACCATGGCGACTTGAAGGAAAATGCCGAATATCATGCGGCACGCGAAGAACAGGGGTTCATGGAAGGTCGAATCGCCGAGTTAGAGGCTGCTTTGGGTAATGCCCAGATTATTGATGTAACTAAATTAACCCGGGGCAAGCGAGTCGTATTTGGATGCACGGTGGACTTGATCGATGTTGAAAGCGAAGAAAAGGTGAGCTACCAGATAGTGGGTGATATCGAAGCCGACATTAACCAGAACCGAATCGCGATCAGTTCACCGATTGCGCGGGCCTTAATTGGCGGGGAAGAAGGTGAGGAAGTCAGCGTGCAAGCGCCGGCTGGGGTACGAGAATATGAAATCACCGCGATACATTACCGCTGACAGCTAGAGGCCTGTTGGGTTACCAGGGTTGAGAACTGCCTCGAAGCGCCGTGTTTTTTGATTGCCTCGATAGATGACGATAACGTTACCAATCGCGGTTATTAGCGTGGCCTGATTTCGGACACAGATGGTTTCGGCCATTTAATTTTTTTCGGCCTTACCAATCGCGGGAAAGCGAATCTTGATCAATTCTTGCGGGAATCATAATTAGGGAATCAATCGATGCCACGCTCCAAAACTAGCCAAAAATGGCTCAAGGAACACCACGACGACGCGTATGTGTTGCGGGCGCGCAGGGAAGGGTACCGATCACGCGCGGTGTACAAGTTGATTGAGATTCAACACAAGGACCAAATCCTGAAGCCCGGACAAATCGTTCTCGACCTGGGTGCTGCCCCGGGTGGATGGAGCGAGTACGCCGCCCAGATTGTGGGTAACAATGGCCGGCTGATTGCAGTCGATCTATTACCTGTCGATCCGATTGCCGGCGTGGAATTTATTAAGGGAGATTTCGGCGAACGTGGAACTCTTGATCAAATCCTCGATCTGATCGACAGGCAGCCGATTGATCTTGTTTTATCTGATATGGCACCCAATATAAGTGGAATAGGGACGGTTGATCAGCCAAAGTCAGTTTATTTGGCGGAACTAGCATTCGAATTGGCCCGTGACTGTTTACACGGGGAAGGCTGTTTTGTCGTCAAGCTGTTCCAGGGTGAAGGGTTCGAGGCACTGACATCTGCCTTTCGACTGGCGTTTAAAAGGGTCAGGTATCGCAAACCGAAAGCCTCGAGGGCGCGATCACGTGAAATTTATGCGGTTTGTTGCGGTCTTAAACCCTAATGTTTTGCCTAAATTACGCTAGTATCTACTAGGAATAGCGGTAAAATGAAATCAGAGCGCGAGTAAGCAAACAATATAGGTCGTTGAAGTGAATGATGTAGCAAAGAATTTGATTTTATGGATAGTAATTGCTGTGGTACTCCTGTCGGTATTCCAAAATTTCGGTGACCGCTCAAGCAGCACACAGACGCTGATTTATTCAGAATTTCTGACCCAGGTGAAGCAGGGGCAAGTCAGTGAAGTCCTGATTGAAGGTCAGAATATCACCGGTAAGATGAGTTCCGGGGCCCAGTTTAATACCTATAGCCCCGAGACCAGTAATTCGGCTTTAATCGGTGACCTGGAGCGTGCTAACGTCGCAATAATCGGCAAACCTCCCGAGCAACCCTCTTTGCTCACCCATATTTTTGTCAGCTGGTTCCCGTTTGTCGTTTTAATCGGCTTGTGGATATTTTTTATGCGCCAAATGCAAGGCGGCGGCGGTCGCGGTGCAATGTCATTCGGCAAGAGCAAGGCCCGGTTGCTGACCGAAGATCAGCTCAATATTACCTTTAATGACGTGGCCGGGGTAGATGAGGCCAAGGAAGAAGTGGCCGAGCTGGTTGAGTTTTTACGCGATCCATCCAAGTTCCAAAAACTCGGTGGCAAGATTCCAAGCGGTGTATTGATGGTAGGCGCTCCCGGAACAGGTAAGACCTTGTTAGCCAAGGCTATATCGGGTGAAGCCAAGGTACCGTTTTACACGATCTCCGGATCAGATTTTGTCGAAATGTTTGTTGGCGTTGGTGCGTCTAGAGTGCGTGATATGTTCGAGCAGGCTAAAAAGAATGCACCCTGCATTATATTTATTGACGAGATCGATGCGGTAGGTCGCCATCGTGGCGCCGGGCTCGGTGGAGGGCATGACGAGCGCGAGCAGACACTAAACCAGCTACTGGTTGAAATGGACGGATTCGAAGGCAATGAAGGTGTCATCGTCATAGCCGCGACTAACCGCCCCGACGTACTCGATCCTGCATTGCTTCGCCCGGGGAGATTTGACCGGCAGGTGGTCGTGCCGTTACCCGATGTACGTGGGCGGTCGCAGATATTGAAAGTTCATATGCGTAAGGTGCCAACGGCGGAAAATGTCGATGGGATGATAATCGCGCGCGGTACCCCGGGGTTCTCAGGTGCGGACCTCGCTAACCTGGTCAACGAAGCAGCCTTGTTTGCTGCCAGGGGAGATAAAAAAGTGGTTTCCATGGCCGAATTTGAACGTGCCAAGGACAAGATAATGATGGGTGCGGAACGTAAGTCTATGATCATGAAAGAGTCTGAGAAAAAGCTGACCGCCTATCATGAAGCCGGGCACGCTATCGTGGGGCGACTGGTACCTGATCATGATCCAGTCTACAAGGTTAGTATTATTCCGCGCGGTCGTGCGCTCGGTGTGACAATGTTCCTGCCGGAAGATGACCGTTACAGTTTTAGTAAACAACATCTCGAAAGCCAGATCTCCAGTTTATCCGGCGGTCGTATTGCCGAGGAACAGATATTTGGAGCAGAGGCAGTAACCACTGGTGCCTCGAACGATATTGAACGCGCCACTGGTATTGCGCGCAGCATGGTAACCCAGTGGGGTATGTCTGACCGTATGGGTCCTTTAGCTTACAATGAAGAAGAAGCGGAAATTTTCCTCGGTAAAACGGTGGGCCGGCAGAAAACAGTGTCGGATGAAACTGCGCATGCGATAGACTCTGAAATCCGTATTATTATCGATAGGAATTACAAGCGGGCTGTCGGCCTTTTAAAAGAAAATGAAGACAAGTTGCACCTGATGGCTGACGCCTTGATGAAATACGAAACCATCGATGCCGGTCAAATCGATGAAATCATGGACGGCAAGGAACCAGGCCCTCCCAAAGACTGGGGCGACGATGAAACTAAACCATCGGGCCAGAGTGGCGATACTTCGAGTAAATCTGCGGCCGATGACGACCCTGATTTACCAGACCCGGCCAAGCTCCATTAGCAATTAACAACAGCAAAGACTGGGCAACCAGTCTTTGCTCATTTATGGCCTACCGCAATCAATCAATCCGGGTCAGGGTAATGGGTGTGATCAATACCACCCCTGATTCATTTTCTGACGGCGGACTGTACGATACCACCGAGAAAGCCTTTCGACATGCTCAACAGCTAATAGCGGATGGAGCCGATATGCTTGATGTGGGCGGAGAATCGACCCGACCCGGTTCCCGCAACGCCGGCCTCGACGAAGAGCTTGAACGCACGGTTCCACTGATAAAAGCTGTCCGCGAGGTATCGGATATCCCGATATCTATCGATACCAGTAAGCCCGAGGTTATGCGACAGGCGATCGGGGCCGGGGCGACCCTGATTAACAGCATCTGGGCTTTGCGGCAGGAAAACTCGATTGAGGTAGCAGCCGAGCTTGGCGTACCGGTCTGTTTGATGCATATGCAGGGAACGCCGGGAACGATGCAGAAAAACCCGAGTTATACCAATGTGGTAAGCGAAGTCATGGATTTTTTGCAGCAACGTATCGATGCAGCGACAAAGGCAGGCATCAGGCAAGAAAATATTATCGTTGATCCCGGATTCGGATTTGGTAAAACCCTGCGACACAATCTGTTATTGCTAAAATCGCTGGCTAAATTTAAATCACTGGGTGTGCCGCTGTTGGTTGGCCTGTCGAGAAAAAGCATGATCGGCACTATACTTGACAAGCCTGTAGATCAGCGTTTGTATGGCAGTATTTCAACTGCTGTGATCGCCGCAATGCTGGGAGCAGATATTATTCGCGTACACGATGTACCACAAACGATCGACGCAATAGCTGTTGTCAATGCGCTGAATGAACCCGAGGTCTGGTAAAGAGGAATGCGATGAGTCGCCGATATTTTGGTACCGATGGGATTAGAGGAAAGGTGGGTATCCCGCCGATGACGGTCGAGTTCGTGATGAAAATCGGCTGGGCAGCGGGCAAGGTATTGTCGAGAGAAAACAGAGGTACCGTAGTGATTGGTAAGGATACCCGGATATCGGGGTATATGTTTGAATCGGCCCTCGAAGCAGGGCTAGCTGCGGCCGGACTCGACGTACTGCTGCTAGGGCCGATGCCAACACCGGCTATTGCCTACCTGACCAGGGTGCAACGAGCGGCTGCAGGAATCGTTATCAGTGCGTCACACAATCCCTACCATGATGACGGGGTTAAGTTTTTTAATCGCGATGGGTTTAAATTACCCGATGAAACCGAAGAAACCATCGAGGTCATGATCGATCAACCACTGGAGATGGTCGAATCGGCGCAAATTGGCAAGGCTAGCCGCATGGACGATGCCAAGGGCCGTTACATTGAGTTTTGCAAGAGTTCGATTCCGTTTAATACTACTCTTAGCGGGTTAAAAATAGTGGTTGATTGCGCTCACGGCGCGACCTACCACATCGCACCAACCGTGTTCCGGGAACTGGGCGCTGAAGTGATCGAAACTGGTACCAAACCGGACGGATTGAATATCAATAAAGACGTGGGTGCCATGTACCCTGATCATATACGCTCGGTGGTGCTGGAACACCAGGCCGATATCGGAATTGCTTTCGATGGTGATGGTGACCGAATGATCATGGTGGACTCCAGGGGTGACTTGAAAGATGGTGATCAACTGCTGTTTATTATCGCCAGGAGCAAACTGTCGAGTCACGAAATATCGGGCGGGGTGGTCGGGACACTGATGAGCAATCTGGGCCTTGAGCATGCCCTGGAACGAGAAGGCATTTCGTTCGAGAGAACCAGGGTCGGTGATCGCTATGTGATGGAAAGGCTGGTGGAGAATGGCTGGAGCCTGGGCGGCGAATCGTCGGGCCATATCATATGTCTCGACAAGACCACGACTGGAGATGGAATTATCGCTGCCCTTCAGGTTCTCGACTGGCTGGTTGCCAGGGGCATTAGTTTGAGCGATGCCTGTGCCGATATTAACCTGTATCCGCAAACCATGATTAATGTTCCGGTGACCAGTAAAATCGATTTGCAGGCAATGCCGGTTATCCAGGAAGCGGTGCGGGCTGCGGAATCCGAATTGACTGACAGTGGCAGGGTGCTGCTTCGGGCATCGGGTACCGAACCTCTGATCCGGGTTATGGTTGAAGGCGAGGATATAGCCCTGGTCGATAAACTGGCCCGCGAACTGGCTGCCAGTGTTGCCGAGTCCGCGCCAAACTAAAACAGGTAGTAATCCACAGTGTCAGATTGCCGGATGGTTAATTAGCAGATTTGTTTATTTCAAGATTGATTTTTTCGGCGTAGATGAGTACCCTTTGCCGCCGCTTTAAAGACTGTTAAATGGTTATAACCTATGAGAACCCCCCTGATAGCTGGCAACTGGAAAATGAACGGTTCTCTGCAATCCGTGATCGAACTGGTAGAGGGGATTAAAGCAGGTGAGGCCGGAAAAGCTCAGCTCGCTGTGTGTCCACCGGCAGTTTATCTGATGAAAGTCGGTGGTATGCTCGATGGAACCGGTATAGCGCTCGGCGCACAAAATGTATGCGACCGGGAAACTGGCGCGTTTACCGGGGAGATATCGGCCTCCATGTTAAAGGAAAGTGGTTGTCAATATGCGATTGTAGGACATTCAGAAAGACGGGCCCTTTACCAGGAGAGCGATGAACTGGTAGCCAGGCGATTTGCAATGGCAGCCGCGTCGGGACTGGTGCCTATACTGTGCATTGGCGAAACTTTGGAACAAAGAGAAAAGGGAGTCACCGAGGCCGTCGTGTCGAGGCAGCTTGACGCAGTGATTGAACAGCAGGGTGTATCGGTGATTGGACAGGCTGTGATTGCCTACGAACCGGTTTGGGCGATAGGTACTGGTAAAGTAGCAACACCTGAACAGGCCCAGGCAGTCCATGGATTTATTCGTGAAAAACTCGCGACACTGGATGCCGGGGTCGCAGACAAGGTACAAATTTTATACGGTGGTAGCATGAACCCGGCTAATGCGGGTGAATTGTTATCGAAACCCGACATAGACGGTGGTTTAATCGGCGGCGCCTCGCTAAAGGCGGCCGATTTTCTTGCTATCGGTCAAAGTGCATAGGAATTCAGATGGACAATATAAACAGTTTATTATCGATGGCCCAGGTGCTGCTGTCAGTGGTTTTAATCACCCTGGTGTTAGTGCAACACGGCAAGGGTGCCGATGCCGGTGCCGCATTTGGTAGTGGCGCTTCCGCATCGGTGTTCGGTGCGCGCGGTTCGGGCAATTTTCTCAGTAAATCGACTGCAATAGTCGCCACCTTGTTTTTTATCGTTTGTATGTCGCTTGGCTATGTAGCCAGTCATCGAGTGGTACCCGACAGTATCATGCAGTCTGTTACTGGGATCCAGACCGAGTCACAGCAGTCAACCAGCGGTGAAATATCGGATTTGCCTCCCACGCAAGAATCAGCCGTAGTTAATCCAGATTCGGACTTACCACCTGCCGAGTAGCCTAAAATCGGCGACACCCAGATCGCCGATAAAGATTATTAAACAGAATTGCCAAAATTAATATTGCCGATGTGGTGGAATTGGTAGACACGCTATCTTGAGGGGGTAGTGGCGAAAGCTGTGCCGGTTCGACTCCGGCCATCGGCACCATCTACATATTTTAGGATGTCCAGAGACGTCCTTTTTTATACAATATATCCTTATTTAAAGCCATTTAATAGATTTATAGTGTTTATTATCATCCATTGACATCCGGTTTAGATGGGGGTATTAATGGGGGTATCTATGGTTCGATTTAG
>JACZQS010000277.1 GCA_022545625.1 Pseudomonadota bacterium | reverse complement strand
TCTGGGAGTCCTGGGACTGGGGAGTTCTGGGGACTCAATACTAAATTGCGGCAGTCCAGGAGTAGGGTACGTAATTTTTTGGTTCTAATCCATTCATGGTCTTTTTGGGAGAATAATCCTGGGCGGCCTCTAAAGCCAACCTTGAAGGCCCAACGATAATCACCTGGTTACATATTGCGTACCCATAAATCGCGTTCGGCACCGTATTCCCTGGCTTTTGGATCGTTGATCGTCCAGTCGTAGTGATATTGACCAATTCGTTTCCTGCCCGCCAGCGAGTCCTTTAGTTTTGCGTCGGCATACTGGTTCAGGTGTGCGATCACGCCAGCATCGTTACCACCAAAATCTTCCTCGAACCAGTCGTAAATCCTGGAGACCCGCAACTCACGGTAACTAACACTGACGGCCCGGGGGTGATTAATAAACTCGCGAGTCCCTCGAGCCGGCATCGTATTCAGCCAAGCGCGGCCACAGCTCTGCCAAAGGCGAGGCCAGCAGGTGGTTCCACGGTGCGGTGAGTAAAACGATCAGGCACAGGGTTGAAATTAATCTGGATTGCCGAATCATAGAGATATCTGCCCCGGATTTTGTTGAATTAATTTAGTCGACGGAATCCAGATTTGACCCTGCAGACCGTAATTTGTTCCGGGCATAAATGCCGTAACAATGGAAAAGGTCCATATCCTCAGGGATGTCCAATCCGTGATCGCCCTTTCCTGTAGATGGGTTTACATGTGCGCCATGATCAGGCGTAAAAGCAACCACGTGGCCCCTGTCTTTCCAGTGCTGATTCGCTGCTTCTGCCATTTTTATGAAGTCCCGAATATGCCGCCGAAGCGCCTGAATACATATTGGGGAGAAAGGTTCACTTTGATGAAGGTTATCATCATAATCTGCCTGGTATGCGATGATGACGTCATATTCGTCTCCCCGAATGACTTCTAAAGTCCGTTCGCAGACAGCCTCATCATTTTCTTCCGAGAAGTAGGCTATATCACGATTTCTGAAAATCATATCGATACTGCTGTTCTCTACGGAGACGATCGCAACTCTCTTATCAGCGCGAACCAACGCATCGAACAAAGTATCACATTCCAATACCGGTTTCGTATAACTGTGAATTCCATGCACATCTGGTTGCACTCCGGTAAAAATCGAGGCAAAGCATACCGGCGTTACCGGAGGAAACGCAGCGCGTAGAGGAACACGCAACGGAACCAGTGGCAATATTTTACCCAAATCGCTTTCATGTGATCCCCATAAATGTGCGCCGAGAGCATCCTGTGCGATAACCAGGCATTTCTGCAAAGGAATGTTTTTCTGTTCCAGTGTAGAAATAACCATATCCAACGCTGGTTCCTCCGATATACCAGGGGCTTTTACGCCAAGGAGATGACAGATAGTGGGGGTCAACGAAGCGATAGAACCTTGATGAGGGGGAAATTTCATTTAATGCTCCTGATAATAGTCTATCTAACCCTACCCCAAACCGAATAACAACCGATAAGTTGCGTAGTGACTCCACCGCGATTAAGGCGAGCAAGAAAAACTGATACTAAAATTTAATTCATCGGATCGAGTGGGTAAATCGGGCGTTGCAAATTTCGATAAGTCAGTTTCGTGGCATCAGGCGTACAAAGAGCCCCACTGTCACAAACAATAATCTTGCCTGCAATCGGCTCGAAGGCAGCGCGAAAATGTTGCATGGATTTCAACCCGACGACCCTGTTCGCGGACGGGTCTATGCCAAAAGCACGGAACTGTTGAAGGTCGTACATCTGGATCGGCTCTGAAACGACAAGAATGGCGATGCCCGCTACTTGCAAAACGCAGGTCGGCCCAAAATTCATTTTCAATCCACCCATCATCGGACCATCACCTATACAGACACCGTCACTCAAACGCAGGATGCGCCCGGTTAGAGTCAATGGCTCTCCCCCGAACTGGGGATCGTTCTTGCCGCCAATGGCAAGGGTAACCGTATCGCCTTCATTGTGTTGGTGGAGGCAGCGGGCTGCCTGTGGATCGACCATCGGGCCAAAACAGGAGCGGGATATTTCTTTTTTTAACAGCGCTTCGAGAAGCGCCGTGGAATCGCCATAAGCGCCACCGCCCGGGTTATCGGCATAGTCGGCAATAATCAGGGGGGCATCGGGATTAGTGTAGGTGGCGGCAATATCGGCTACTTCCTCTACTGTATAATAAGTATTGAGATATTCTGCCCTTCGTTGCCAGATATCATCGGCGATTGTTTCGGCGAAGGCCTGGTGGGCTGCGCCGTCACCCTGACAGGTGACGAGTACCGTGGGACCGATCTCAGGGATATCGCTTTCTTCGAAACCGGCATTAATACTGACCGCAAATACGTTCGGTTCGGATTCGTAGGCCCGGGCACGGGCTATCCTTTCGATCATCGGGCCTATATCGGTTCGACCCCCATTCGCCTCGCCGAGCATAGGCCGATGGGCGCGTAGTGTCCGGGGCGAGATTTCTCCCAGCATGGTGCGCTGTAAGATCTTGCCTGCATGGCAGGCAGCCTCGCGCATATCGACGTGGGGATAAGTCTTATAGGATACGATGATTTGTGCCAGATCGCACATTTTCACGCTGACATTGGCATGCAGATCGAGGGTAATGGCAACCGGCAGGTCCGCGCCGATAACATCGCGCAGCCTCGCCAGTACTTCCCCTTCGCCATCCTGACAAAATTCGGGAACCATAGCGCCATGCAAGCAAAGCAGTACGCCGTCGGGTTTTTCGGCTTGTGCAGCATCTACAATGAGACTAAGAATGTGCTCGAACGCCTCTGTCGTAACCGGGCCAGATGGTCCCGCATGGGCACTCACCGCATGCGTGATATACCAGCCGAATTCGCGGCCACAGTCGAGACATCCCGCGAGGCCGGTATTAGCCTGACCACGAGCCCCTATCTGGTCGTTTCCGATCAGCAGGGTATCGGCTTCAAAGGAAGACAAATCAGTCTTGTTGATATTGAAAGTGTTGGTCTCATGCAGGAATTCTGCTGTCAGAACTTTAAAGGTCATCAGGAAGCTTCCCCGTAGCTTGCGGGCTTAACTATTTAACCCGGGGAACTGATTCATGGATACAATCCTGGATTTGACTGGGGTCGCACACAGCGGCAGCCGGAATTTGATGCCGATAAATCAGAGTATCTGGCTGAGAAACAGTTTGGTCCGCTCGTGCTGGGGATTGTTGAAAAATTCGTAAGGCTCATTTTCCTCTACGATATCACCCTCGTCCATAAATATAACGCGGTCGGCGATGGTCTTGGCAAAGCCCATTTCGTGGGTCACTACAATCATGGTCATGCCGGTACCAGCCAATTCCACCATGACATCCAGAACTTCCTTGATCATCTCAGGGTCAAGTGCTGAAGTTGGCTCATCGAACAACATGATCTTCGGGTTCATGCACAGCGAACGGGCGATGGCCACGCGCTGCTGTTGGCCACCCGATAACTGACCGGGATATTTATCGGCCTGTTCTGGAATCTTGACCCGTTCTAGATATTTCATGGCGTTGGCCTCGGCATCGGCCTTGGGCATTTTACGAACCCAGATGGGACCCAGGGTGAGGTTTTCAAGAACGGAAAGGTGGGGAAACAGGTTGAAGCTTTGAAACACCAT
>JACZQS010000276.1 GCA_022545625.1 Pseudomonadota bacterium | reverse complement strand
TTTATCAGGGTTCCTGCCTGAGATTAGCGACGTCGTTCTATTACATGTGATTTACTAGGGTGTAACGGAATCGAAGGCCGGGTATATACGAGGGAGGGGGGGTGAGAGATGCTGAAGCTCACACCAGGAAATACTCTCGCATTGGACTTCCCAGGGTTCAGTAGACGCCTTCTAGCTCCTTCATTCTACTTTTCATATAGTCGATACTATGTGAGTGACAAGGGGGGTGTCAATTTACCTTAATGATCGAGAAAAACTCTTCTGGCACAGATTTATTCTCATTCGGTTTTTTAGATTTGTACCAATTAGCCACTGCCAGATTTAGACATCCAGAACCACCAGACGATGAAAACGATCAATCCCGCGCCGGTTAAATTTATCACCATAATATCCATTATCTTTCCCCAGCTGGATTAAACAGGCGCAGGCGATTCGCATTGCTCACCACGGTGAGCGACGACATCGCCATCGCGGCACCGGCGATCATCGGATTGAGTAATATGCCCATCAACGGGTAGAGCACACCCGCGGCGAGCGGGATGCCGAGGGAATTGTAAATAAAGGCGCCAAACAGATTTTGCTTGATATTGCGAACGGTGGCCTTCGATATCGCAACCGCATCGACCACGCCATTCAACGAGTTGCGCATCAGGGTAATATCCGCGCTTTCAATCGCCACATCGGTACCACTGCCTATCGCAAAACCGACATCCGCGCGCGCCAGTGCCGGAGCGTCGTTAATACCATCGCCGACCATTCCGACGCGTTCACCACGAGCCTGCAGACTGGCCACCTTGTCAGCCTTGTCCTGGGGCAATACCTCGGCAATGACTTCATCGATACCGACCTGCCTGGCGACTGCATTGGCGGTCTCCCGGTTGTCACCAGTGAGTAACACTACTTTCAAACCAATATCATGCATGCGTTTTATCGCAGCCATCGAGTCTGGCTTAATCGCGTCCGAGACGCTGATTAATCCAGCAGCCTTACCGCCTACCGCGATAAACATCGGTGTCTGTGCCTGAAGGGTCAGCTCATGTGCGGCAGCGTCGAGCGCGGAAATATCAATATTGCGATCGTTCATTAATTTTCGATTACCGATCAATACGGTCTTAGCTTCGATGCTTGCCTCGACTCCGTGCCCGGCGATAGCGGCAAAATTCTCTACTTCAAGGAAAGACATATTTTTTTCCTTCGCCGCGATCACGATCGCTTCGGCCAACGGGTGTTCGGAGCCCTGTTCGAGACTGGCGCCCCATTGCAATAATTGATCTTCGTTCCAGTCATCGAGCACTAGTATCGATGTCACGCTGGGACGTCCCTCGGTAACCGTCCCGGTCTTGTCGAGGATTACCGTATCGAGTTTACCCGCCAGTTGCAGTGCGTCACCATTTCGAATCAGTATGCCAAATTCCGCCGCTTTGCCGACCCCGACCATTATCGATATCGGTGTCGCCAGGCCCAGCGCACAGGGGCAGGCGATAATCAATACAGTCATCGTCGTTACAATCGCAAACGTGGTTACCTGGTCACCGCCAGCGAAGTTAATCCAGGCGAGGAAAGTCAGTACTGAAACAATCAATACACTCGGCACAAATACTGCCGAAACCCTGTCGACCAGGCGGCCAATCGCCGGCTTGGAAGACTGTGCGGTACGCACCATTTCGATGATTTGCGACAACAGGGTATCTTTACCAATGCGTTTGGCTTGAAACAAGAAGCTGCCCATCTTGTTGATGGTTCCGGCTGCCACCTCGTCACCAACTGCCTTTTGCACCGGCACAGGCTCGCCACTTAGCATCGACTCGTCAACACTCGAATGACCCTCGATAAGGATACCGTCGACCGCTATACGTTCACCGGGGCGCACGCGTAAGGTTTCATCCAGTCCAACGTCTTCGATCGGAATGTCCTGCTCGACACCATCGCGTATCACGCGGGCTGTTTTCGCCTGTAGTCCAATCAGGCGTTTTATCGCCTCCGAAGTTTTACCCCGCGCGCGCATTTCGAGCGCGGCACCCAGGTTAATCAGCGCTATGATAATCGCCGCCGCTTCAAAATAGGCATGTTGTGCCATCGATGGAACCAGCGTCGGGTCGGCTATAATCACCATCGAATATAACCAGGCCGTGCCGGTGCCGAGCGCAATCAGCGTGTCCATATTGGCATTGTGATTTTTTGCAGATTTCCACGCACCGCTGAAAAAATGACCGCCTGAATAGACCAGCACGAAAACGGTCAGCAAACCAATTCCCAGCCAGAATAGTCTGCCACCCGCGTCGTCAAAACCGGGCAGTAAGCCTGCCATTCCAAAAACGAATTGAGGTACTCCGACTATCCCGGCAAGGACTGCCTTTTTCAACAACTGGCGGTAATGCTCCATTTCTGCCGCTTCTTTTTCCGACTCGTCTTCGGCACCGGTGAGTTGTGCAGCGTCATATCCTGCCGCACGAATCGCATCGACCAGGGATTCGGTGTTGACCTCGCCTTCGATCGTGGCTGTGTGCTCGGCAAAGTTAACGCTGGCCAGTGACACACCAGCGACACTATTGATTGCATCTTCAACCGATGTAACGCAGCCGGCACAGCTCATACCTGAAATCGATAGTCGGGTTGCGGCGGTCATGCGGGTAATTCCTGATCGTCAGCAGCCAGTTCGTTCGCTTCAAAACCGGCGGCCTTGATTGCACCCACCAGGGCTGCCAGCGAGGTATCTGATTCAACCATTGCGCTTTTACTTTCCAAGTCAACTTCTGACTTGATCACACCAACCTCGTTGCCCAGGGCTTTTTCTATCGCGCTCACACAACCAGCACACTTCATCCCGGGAATCGATAATTTAAATTTTTTGCTCATCGTTTGTAGCCTTTTGTCAAAATAAGTATTGTTTCTATATCGACTAATATAAGGGCAAATGAAGAAAATACTGTTACATCATTATGGAAAGATGTTGCAGAATTTACACTTTATCGAGGGATTGGCGTTGATTACTATCGCGCAACTGCTTGAATTGCGAAGGGGTCATGCCGGTGACTTTTTTGAATTGCCGACTCAGGTGGGCGACACTGCTGTAGCCGAGTCGGTAGGATATTTCGGTCAGGGTAAGTTCATCATAAACCAGTAGTTCGCGGGTTTTTTCGATTTTCTGGTTGATGAAATACTGCTCGATGGTAACGCCTTCAACGGTAGAAAACAGGTTACTGAGATGGGTGTAGTCATGGTGAAGCTGGTTGCTCAAATACTCGGAAAGCTTCACCTTTTGCGGTGCCTGCGGTTGCTGCACCAGGGAAATCACCTGTTTTTTGATATTTTCGATTAGCCTGGTTTTTTTATCATTAATTATTTCGAAACCAAGTGGTGCTATTTTATTCTGGAATTGCCCTAACACTTTCACGTCGACGGTCGCATCACCAAATCAATCTCATCCAGGTACACTGCCTGCGATTTCAGGTTTAGTTTATCCAATACATTTTGAATGGCCATTTTACAATGGTCGCAAACCAGGTTTTCGATCAGTATTTTCATCGGCAACACCCTGTCTGATTAAGCGATATTTGGAAACAGTTTGAAGCAGAGATGTCACTTATTAGATCACCATCATTTGGCTACCTACTGGCTTGGCAAGAATCCAAACTCATAAGTTTCTTCAAGAATACGACCATAT
>JACZQS010000275.1 GCA_022545625.1 Pseudomonadota bacterium | reverse complement strand
ATGCCCCATTATCCCCGGGAGAATTTCTGCCGTAGCGGTAATAAGTTGGTACCGCGACTATCTGTACTTATCGTAGATTTCATTTACCCAGTCTATCTTCGGCTGAAATCCATCTACCAGCGCTTCAAACTGTTGCGGGAGTTGGTCTGGCCAGTTCAAGCCATATTTTTCTGGCTGGCATAGGGGTGCTAACAAAGACGCCGCAGAAAGGTCAGCCCGGCTGAACTGATCACCGACCAGGAAAGCATTCTGCTGCAAATGGCTGTGCAGCTTATCAATGGCAACTCGCAGTCTTTCCCGGGACCGCTGCTCGGATTCCTGATTGATATTCATATACTTTCGCATCGCCTTTCTTAGCCTTGGGTATACGCAGAATATATATAACTTCCCGTACCAGGGTCCCTGGTGGGTGAAAAACGGGATCACGATGTCAGGATGCTCTAACAAAATGTGATAACAACATCGGCGCACATGGATACCTACCTCGCGATCGACATACTGCTCCCATTCCAGAGCTTCTTTTTTTAACTGGTCGCTTGCCGGAGTCAGGCTTCGTTCAGCAAAAGTTTCGTCCAGATAGGTAATAATGCTGTCCGATCCCTGGACCACCCGATCGTCATGGACCAGGATCGGTACACAGGTGTCGGGCGCCAGTTTTCTTACCTTTGAGACATGCAGCCCCGGCAGGAGGTTTTTTATTTCATAGTTGATATTTTTGTAATCGAGCGCCCAGCGAATTTTTTCGCAGTAATGCGAAATCGGAAACTGGTACAGGGTTATCACTGATCCACTTTCGGTCTGGTTGATTTGGCTATTCGCCTGACAATATTATCCATTGATCCAGACCCACTCCTCTGCCATCCCTACAGCGGCGTCACACCACCATAGGCAATTCCGGTTAAATAAGCCATATCGCGTTTAAAGGTGGTCAGGTCGTCAATATTGAACTGATTCAGATGCGTGTGACCGCAAGCTCTTGCCAGCACCGTCATTAGTTCTACCGAGGATTCAAAGAATTGCGCCAGGCGTTTCGCCGATTCATCGACAATCAGTCTCGCTCGCAGCTTGCCCTGCTGGGTCGCTATCCCGACTGGACAGTTATTGGTATGGCAGGCCCGCATCCCGAGGCAACCGATGGCCTGAATTGCGGCATTTGATACCGCAACGGCATCGGCACCGAGTGCCAGGGCCTTGGAAAAGTCAGCCGGAACACGAAGCCCGCCGGTTATCACCAGCGATACATTCTGACCACATTGGTCAAGATGCTTTCGCGCCCGCGCCAATGCCGGAATAGTCGGCACCGAGATATTGTCGCGAAAGATTAATGGTGCCGCACCGGTACCACCACCGCGGCCATCCAAAATGACATAGTCGACGCCGACATGAAGTGCAGCGTCAATATCTTTTTCTATATGCTGTGCGGATAGTTTATAGCCCACGGGAATACCACCGGTTTCTTCTCTGACCATCGCGGCGAAGTCTTTAATGTAATGAATATCGTCCCAATCGGGGAATCGCGGTGGTGAAACCGCGGGCTCGCCTTCGGGCAAGCCTCGCACGGTAGCGATTTTCCCCTTGACCTTTATCCCCGGTAAATGACCACCAGTGCCGGTTTTCGCACCCTGGCCCCCTTTAAAGTGAAATGCCTGGCATTTTTTTACCTTATCGATGGAATAACCAAAGCGAGCGGAAGCCAGCTCATAAAAATAACGCGAATTCTCCGCTTGCTCTTCTGGCAACATACCCCCTTCGCCACTACAAATACCGGTACCAGCCATCTCGGCTCCTTTCGACAGGGCCGTTTTGGCCTCTTCGGACAATGCGCCAAAACTCATATCAGAAACAAACAGCGGGATTTTTAATTTCAGGGGTTTGCCGGCCTTCGGCCCAATAGTCACTTCGGTTGCCACCGGTACATCGTCTAGTTGTGGCAGGGTGGCAAGCTGCGCGGTGATAAACTGGATATCTTCCCACAGGGGTAATTCCTGGCGAGGAACTCCCATCGCAGCAGCGGGTCCATGGTGGCCTACTTTGCTTAAGCCATCGCGTGCCAGTTGTTGAATAAAATTCACATTGGGCTCTTCGGGCGTACCGTGTAAATCGGCATACAGGCCCTGGTAGGAATCTCGATTATAGGCCTGTGGATGTTCCCGCTCCCAGGCGATGATCTCGTCTTCATCCACCTGGACATCGTCCCCGTCTATCCAGGCATTGAATTTGGCAAGACGCTCATCGTTATTATAAGCGCTGATGCCCGATTCAAATTCATAATCCCACCCATGCACCCCACAGATAATATTCTTGCCTCGAATAGCACCGTCACTCATCAGGGCGCCACGATGGGCGCAGCGCCCGTAGAGCACAGAGACGTTGTTTTCGTATTTAACTATTACCAGATCCACATTGGCCACCAAAGCATACTCTGGAGTGCGATCCTGTAAATCTGAAAGTTTTGCAATCGTTACCTTATTCATCTTGTGCTCCTGTTTTTTTAATGCATTTAATTTCTATATCGAATTGTATAGGGGAAATTAAATACCCATTGCTGAATAGCCAGGGTCATCATTCCCCATTACCGTAAATCTGGACAGGACTAAACCGGCTGGGCAAAGTAACGCGCCAGGTAATCGGCAAAAGACTCGTCATTATCCGCTTCCATCGCTTTCTGCCGTTCCAGGGACTCTTCGGTCAGACGCCTAAACATTGCCCGGCGCTCCGGGTCCAGCTTGCAACCGCTAAAGTAGGCCTGGTGCTGTTGTGACATGCGCATGGCAAAGTGGAAAAAACCTTCGCCCTCGCTGCGCATGGTTTCCAGCATGCGCGCGGAAGGCGTGAAATCCGCATCATGCGCCTTGTCGCGTTGCGCCGCCAGGGATGTGCTGTAAGGCTTTTCAGGCAAGTCTTTATCGAGCAGTTCACAGATGCCGGTCATCGCGTCGATAATCTCCTTGCTCCAGTCACGCAGCAGAATTTCGTCGCTACCCCGGTACAAATGCAACTTCGGGTCGCGACCTCTGTGTGCGGCAACCAGCTCGTTGTGATCGATATGGTCGCGCTCGTCGTCACCGATTACCGGGCTTTCATGGAGCTGGCAAAAGATTAAAAAAGTTTCAAGGAATCGTAACTGGCGATCATTGATGCCGAGAGGCTCGAATGCATTCACATCGATCGAGCGCAGCTCCACGTAACGCACCCCGCGATGTTTGAGCGCGTGCACCGGTTTTTCGAAGCTATCCACCAGTTGCTTGGGGCGAATCGTACTGTAGTACTCGTTTTCGATCTGGAGGATATTGGCGTTGAGTTGCTGGTAGCGCCCATTCACGACCACACCGAGTTTTTCGTATTCGGCGCAAGCTGTCTCGGTCGCCCGCGAGAGGCTTTCGATATACGCATCCAGATTGTCGTAACTGGCCTTGACACCAACCTTGGACTCCTTGTTATTTTGATAGCCGATATCGCCCATTCGCAACGAAGTTGCGTAGGGCTGGTAATAGGTATCGGCGTCAAATTCTTCCAGATCCGTTTCGGTTTCTCCCAAAAAGGACTTACAGACTGCCGGGGAGGCACCGAATAAATAGGGTACCAGCCAGCCGAAGCGTTGCAGGTTGCGGATCAGGGCAAAATAACTGTCGTCGATGAAATCCTGTCACGGCCTGCTGTAATTTTCACTTTCTTGA
>JACZQS010000023.1 GCA_022545625.1 Pseudomonadota bacterium | reverse complement strand
ATCTGAAAAGCTACTTGAGTCCCGCACACTGGCCGAGCAAGCCTACGAGAGCATTAAGACCGATATCATCACCGGCACGCTAGCGCAGGGCAGCAAGATCATCGAGTCCGCCCTCGCACTTAAATTTGGCATAAGCCGTGGTCCATTACGTGAGGCAATTCATCGGCTCGAACGCATCAAGTTGGTAGTTCGCGTGCCGCGTGCTGGATCGCGCGTGGTGCGGTTAAACCAGAAACTGATGGAAGACATTTATACCGCGCGAGAATCTCTGGAAGGGATGGCCGCAAGGCTTGCCGCCAGGCATATACCGGATAAGGATATTCACTCCCTGTATGAATTGCTCGATGCGCACGAAGAGGCCATAGGCAGAACCGACGGTAAGGCCTATTTTCAGCACGAGGGCGATATTGACTTTCACTATCGCATCGCACTCGCGAGCCAAAACCAGTGGATCCTGGAAAATCTGCATGGCGAGTTATACCAGTTGATCCGCATGGGCCGACATCAGTCAGGCCAGACACCCGAGCGGCCTGCTACAGCGCTATCACAACACCGGCTCATCGTTGCAGCAATCGAACAACGCGATGAGGAATTAGCCGAATTATTAATGCGCCGCCATATCAGCGGTGCATGGAAAATCGTAAAACGAATATTAGAGAATAATCATGACTGAAAAACTCACCCCGGGAAGTAAATTTCGCCAGGCTGTCGAGCTAAATAACCCGCTTCAGGTCGTTGGCACGGTTAACGCCTATAGCGCAATCATGGCGCAAAAATGCGGGCACAAGGCTATTTACCTGTCGGGTGGCGGGGTCGCCGCCAGCTCGTTGGGTACTCCCGACCTGGGTATCACAACATTGAAAGACGTACTCGAGGATGCCCGTCGGATTACCGATTCCAGCTCGCTACCGCTACTGGTTGATATCGATACCGGCTGGGGTGGCGCATTTAATATCGCACGCGCTATTCGGGAAATGATCCGCGCCGATGTAGCCGCCATTCATATCGAAGATCAGGTCATGCAAAAACGATGCGGGCACAGGCCTAACAAGGCAATCGTTTCACCGGCGGAAATGGTCGACCGTATTAAAGCCGCGGTCGATGCACGTAGCGACGACAAATTTGTCATTATGGCGCGTACCGATGCCCTCGCAATTGAGGGTCTGGATGCAGCCATTGAACGCGCGGTCGCCTGTGTCGAGGCAGGCGCCGATATGATATTTCCAGAGGCGATGACCGAACTCAACCAGTACCGCCGGTTTGTCGATGCAGTTGGCGTACCCGTACTGGCGAATATAACCGAGTTTGGCGCCACACCGTTATATACCAGTGAGCAGCTGGCATCGGTCGGGGTCAAGATGTCGCTTTACCCATTGAGTGCGTTTCGCGCCATGAGCCTCGCCGCACTCAATGTATACCAGCATATCCTGGCAGATGGCAGCCAGCAAAAAGTCGTCGATACCATGCAAACCCGCATGGAACTCTACGACTACCTCGATTATCACCAATACGAGCAAACCCTAGACAATTTATTCAGCGAGGAATCATCATGAGCGAAGCACCCGCTTTCAAGCCAAAAAAATCGGTTGCGCTGTCGGGTACAGTCGCCGGTAATACCGCGATTTGCACGGTAGGACGCACTGGTAACGACCTGCATTATCGCGGCTACGATATACTCGACATCGCCGAAACCTGTGAATTCGAGGAGATCGCCTATTTGGTCGTGCATCAGAAACTGCCGAACCAGGCCGAACTAGACGCCTACAAGGCGCGCCTTAAATCAATGCGTGATCTGCCCGCGGAAGTCAAGACAGTGCTCGAGCAACTACCCGCCAGCACCCACCCGATGGACGTAATGCGTACCGGTTGCTCCGCTCTTGGATGCCAGGCTCCGGAAGCAGCCGACCACAATACCGATGGCGCACGCGATATTATCGATCGGCTGATGGCCTGCTTCGGCTCGATGCTGGTTTACTGGTATCACTTCAGCCGCAACGACAAGCGTATCGAGCTGGTAACCGATGACGATTCGATTGGCGGACATTTCCTGCATCTACTGCATGGCAAACCGGCTCCCGAGTCCTGGGTCAGGGCGATGCATATTTCACTCATTCTCTACGCCGAGCACGAATTCAACGCATCGACCTTCACCGCACGGGTCATCGCGGGAACCGGGTCAGATATGTATTCGGCCATGACCGGCGCAATCGGCGCGTTGCGCGGCCCCAAGCACGGGGGCGCGAACGAGGCCGCCTTCGAGATTCAATCGCGTTATGGCTCGGCCGATGAAGCCGAAGCCGACATTCGGGCGCGGGTCGCCAACAAGGAAATCGTGATTGGTTTTGGCCACCCGGTTTATACCGTCAGTGACCCACGCAACGAAGTCATAAAACGTCTGGCCAAACAGCTTTCCGACGAGAACGGCAAACCACTAATGTACGAGATCGCCGAGCGCCTCGAAAGCGTGATGCAGGCGCTTAAGAATATGTTCCCGAACCTGGACTGGTTCTCCGCCATCTCTTACAACCAGATGGGCATTCCCACCGATATGTTCACACCGCTATTCGTAATTTCGAGAACAACTGGCTGGGGTGCGCATATTGTTGAGCAACGACAGGACGGCAAGATCATCCGACCCTCGGCCAACTATACCGGACCCGAAAACCTGGCTTTTACCCCCATACAAGATAGATAACAGGATATAAAAACATGAGCAAAGCCGCTGTGCTGGACGCCAGCCGTCCCGACTTCGACCCGGTGATTCAGGATATCGTCGACTATGTGCTCGACTACGATGTGGGCCAGTCCGCTGAAGCAATGCAAACTGCCCGTTACGACTGGATGGACACTATCGGCTGTGGCCTGTTGGCGTTGAGTTACCCGGCCTGCACCCGGTTGCTCGGGCCGATCGTGCCCGGCGCAGACATGCCTGGTAACGGTGCCCGGGTACCAGGAACCTCGTATCAGCTCGATCCGGTCCGTGCCGCCTGGAATATAGGCGCGATGGTGCGCTGGCTTGACTACAACGACACCTGGCTGGCGGCCGAATGGGGTCACCCTTCGGACAATCTCGGTGCCATCCTGGCGCTCGCCGATTACCTGTCGCGCAAGCGTGTGCACGAGGGTGGGGTATCGCTGCAAATGCGTGATGTGATAATCGCGATGATCAAGGCACACGAAATACAGGGCGTGATCGCTCTCGAAAATTCTTTTAACCGCGTCGGGCTGTGCCATGTGATGCTGGTGCGCATTGCGTCGACTGCTGTCACGGCAGCGATGCTCGGCTGTACGCGCGAGCAATGCCTGAACGCGGTTTCGCATGCCTGGATCGACGGTTCATCACTGCGTACCTATCGTCATGCGCCGAATACCGGGTCGAGAAAATCCTGGGCTGCCGGAGACGCATCGTCGCGCGGACTGTTCCTCGCGTTCACCGCATTACGGGGTGAGATGGGCTATCCCTCGGCGATCACCGCACCCACCTGGGGATTTCAGGATGTCGCGTTTGGCAAGAAAGCGCTCGAGTTCACCCAGGGCTACGGCACCTACACGATGGAAAATATTCTGTTCAAGATTTCCTTTCCAGCCGAGTTCCACGCCCAGACAGCAATTGAAGCCGCCGTTACCCTGCATCCGCAGATCATCGATCGTATCGATGAGATCGAGCGTATCGTGATTAAAACCCAGGAATCCGGTGACCGTATCATCAATAAAACCGGTCCGCTCGACAACCCGGCGGACCGCGATCACTGTCTCCAGTATATGGTCGCTATTGCTCTATTGATGGGTGATTTGCAGGCCGAGCATTACGAAGACGATGTCGCGTCCGACCCACGAGTCGATGCATTGCGCGAGCGGATGGAAGTCTCTGAAGAAGAGCGGTTTACGCGCGAGTATTTGCAAGCTGATAAACGCGCGATCGGTAATTCATTGCAGATATTCTTCAACGACAACTCGTCTACCGACGAGGTAATAGTCGATTATCCGGTCGGGCACAAACGGCGCCGGGACGAGGGCATTCCACTGCTGAAAGCGAAATTCGAGCGTTACCTGCGCGGACAAATCAGCGCTAATAATTCGGATCGAATTCTAGGCCTGTGTGCGGATCAGGCGTCATTTGAAAGCACCACTGTTACCGACATGATGGAGTTGTTGCACTGCCAGGGCAACACCCCGGTTTAACACATTACCCCCTGGTCTCGTGCTGGAGAGCCCCATTTCATAGTGATCTGGCTAATCGAACAAATCGAGTATTTTCGCCAGGTCACTTTTCCCGTCAGCCAGTTCCGATGCCTGCAATCCCTCGAGTTCGTGCGGAAACACCAGCCACCCGTCAGTTTCGTGCAGATAATATTCGGGCTCGAAATCAACCACATTTTTACTCGGCTTATACCAGGGACAGGCGATCCGAATATCGCCGGGGGTATTGAGTCTCGATTGCTTACGGATTGCCTTGATCAAGGCCGCGACACTACGCCCAGAATCGAATACATCGTCGACAATTAACAATTTATGGTTGGCGTTGGCGTTTTCGATCAGGTAATGCAGACCGTGCACACGAATTTTTTTCGATTGTTTGTCGATGCCGTAATACGACGATGTTCGCACCGAGATGTGATCGGTTTTTACTCCCTTGAACTCGAAATATTCCTGTACCGCAATTCCTACTGGAGCGCCACCACGCCAGATACCAACGATGAAATGCGGCCGAAAATCGTCCTTGTAAACCAGGTTGGCGAGCCTAAACGAGTCTTCCAGCAATTGCCGGGCTGTTATAAATATTTTATTCATTACTGCCGGATCCCAGGGTTACAAAGCGCGATATTTTCACATAAATGTCCGATCCCGGGCTACCCGGGCGGCATTTCCAATAGCCATTGCTGATCCACGTCAAAGAAGTGATCAATACAATTATTGCCAGCTCCGACTCGATCGACACACAAAAATGTCATCGCAGAATACGGCGTTAACAACACGTGATGCCAGGTACCCGGATGATAATTGATACCCTGCTTACCATCGGTAACAAAGGCGTGGAAATCTTCGGGTCGAGGTAAATCACAGGGGCTGGCAACAACAACAATGAACGGGGTATCGTCGAGTGGCACGAACGCCTGACTGCCGAGTGGATGATGTTCTGCATGGTCAAGCTTGCGCGGCATTTCATACTTTTTGCTTTTTACCAGGCTGATGATGGCGCCCGCATCCTCGCCCGACACTTCGATGCGTGCCAGGTCATGATAACGCTCGGCCATGCCATTGTTGATAAAAAATGAATCGCGTTCGCCACTCTCGATCACGTCGCCAAAGGGTGCAAACACGGCCCGGGTCAGGGGTTCAATTGTCAAAGCATTTTCAGTCATTGGTGATCTTGCCCAGTAGACGCAGACGACTGACACCACCGTCTGGAAATAAATTAAGCCGTACGTGGCTGACAGCGCCGATGCCAATTATTGCATCGGTGAACTCATGTAGATTGTCCATTTCGAGCTTGCTCGGCGCTAACAATTCGGGCCAGAACATGCTTTGCGAAATTATCGAATCCCTGGTCCCACCCTCAACCAGGGTGGCCTGCAAGGAGCAGCGATCCGGGTAATTGCCCTTGAAGTGCGCGGTATCAACGATTGCCTGCTCAATTACGCCGACGTGTCCGAGTTCAATAATGCACCAGTCATTACCCGGCTCCCGGCGTCGGCGGGTCTCCCAGCCGTCACCCATATTGACACCAGGTCCCGGCGCCAGCAGGTTCGCGGCTGCACCAAAATGGGCATTGTTCCAGGCGATGGCGCGGGCGCCATGCTCAGTTGCCGCCAGATTATAAATTGCCTTCGGGTCCTTTTCGCTCCAGTCACATTGCACCTGACCATAAATTCTAAGCCTTGCGACACCGCCATCCGGATAAATATTCAAGCGTATATGGGTGAAGCTTGCGCCTTCGTCAATTTCGAAATAATGGTGGCTGTCTCCGCTCAGGCTGACCGACGCGATCAGATTTACCCAGTCAGTATTGTCGTCGGGGTCACCAGCGCTATTGCAGGCGTCGAGCGACGCGGCCGGGGGGTAGTTTCCAGTAAAATGGGTAGTATCGATATCGACGCCCTTGATTATTCCAGCAAGCCCCAGCTGCACAATGGCGTGATCGTAACCGCCATTTCGCCGACGACGGGTTTCCCAGCCGTCCATCCATTTACCGTTGTCGTCAAACTTACCATCGATAAATACCGGTGCCTGTGGTTCCAGCATTCGGCTGCACTCGGCAAAAAAATCGTCGGTGCAATAGATGGGCTTCGCGCCCAGCCGCGGTTGTGCCAGGTTAATCCAGTCACTAACAAAATCGGGTATGTTGTCGCTCATATTTTTCCTAATGCCTCAGATTACTGTGTTTTTAGTGCAGCTGCTTTTTCAAGCAGCTGCCGTGACAATAGATTATGTCTTGTCACTAAAGAATCAATGTCCAAATTCGGAATCTCGCCATCCTCGACCACGACCTTACCATTGATCACCGATAACCAGACTTTTCCGGGCGCGCAGGTCAACAGCGAGGCAACCGGGTCACTCATTCCGCCAGCATGGGTTAGATCATCGATTCGAAAAGCAACCAGATCCGCTGCCTTGCCCGTCTCCAGGCTACCGAGATCGTCACGTCCGAGAACCGCCGCACCGCCGAGCGTCGCAATCTCGAGCGCTTCACGTGCAGAAAATCGATCGGCCTTCGACTCGAATCCTGGCCAGCCCACACGTTGTAATAACATTGCCTGGCGCGCCTCACCCAGTAAATGGTTAGCATCGTTGCTTGCCGAGCCATCGACACCGAGCCCGACCCGAACCCCGGTGTCGCGCATTTCTCTAATCGGCGCAATGCCCGAAGCGAGAATCATGTTGCTACTCGGGCAATGGCAGACGCCGGTAGCGGTCTGCGCCAGCGTTGCTATTTCGTCCCGGTTCAAGTGCACCATGTGGGCGAACCATACATCGTCGCCGGTCCATCCCAGGCTCTGCATATACTCCAGCGGTTGCATACCGAACTGCTGCTGACAAAATCGATTTTCATCGACGGTCTCGGCCAGATGCGTATGCAGATTTACGGCCGGGTAGCAACGCGCCAGTTCGGCGGTTTGTTTCATCAAATCGGCCGTGACACTAAAGGGTGAACAGGGCGCGAGACCGATACGCAACATAGATAAGGGCGCGGGATCATGAAATGTCTCGATCACGCGTTTACAATCGGCCAGAATATCGTCCTCGTCTTCGCATACATCGTCCGGGGGCAGACCACCCTGGCTCGCTCCCAGGCTCATGCTGCCACGCGTCGGATGAAAACGGACTCCCAGTTCCTGCGCGGCGCGTATTTCATCGTCAAGAGTCGAATCGTTCGGAAACAGGTACAGATGATCGGCAACCGTTGTTGCGCCCGACAGTATCAATTCCACCAGACCCAGTTTTGCGCTGATATAAACCGCTTCAGCGTCCATCTGCCCCCAGATCGGGTAAAGGGTTTCAAGCCAGTCAAATAGCGACAGTCCCTGCGCAGTACCGACACTGCGGGTCAGGGTTTGATACAGGTGGTGATGACAGTTCACTAATCCGGGGGTAATTACCGTGCCACTGGCGTCGATAACCCTGTCGGCTTTCTCGCCCTGATCCAGTATCCATTTCCGTACCTCGTTGCTGGTACCGACGAAAAGAATCTGCCTGTCGTCGGTGAAAATCGCAGCATCGGCTATTTCGTGGCGATCACTGTCCATAGTGACCAGCACTTCCGCATGTTCTATCAGCAAGCCGGGCATACTCAGGCCCTGCTGTACCGGCATTGACCCATGATATGAGTCGCATGCACGGCACGATCGTCACCGAGCATCATCAATGCAAACAGTTGATCGGCAATTGAGTCCGCCCGCGCCATACGCCGTTTCATGATCGGTGTCGCGCCCAGGTCCAGAACGACGAAATCCGCTTCCTTGCCGACACCAAAATTACCCAGCCGTTGATCCAGGTAAAGCGATTTTGCGCCGCCCAGTGTGGCGAGATAAAACGCCTTCATCGCGGTCATTGTATCACCCACCATCTGGGTAACCTTGTAAGCCTCGTTCAGGGTTTGCAGCATACTAAAACTGGTGCCACCGCCGACATCGGTCGCAACGCCAACCCGGATACCATGCTGTCGGGCATCGGCAATACTAAACAAGCCACTGCCCAGGAACAGGTTCGAAGTCGGGCAAAAAGCGATTGCCGCGCCGGTCTCTGCCATGCGTTGACGGTCAGCTTCATCGAGGTGAATACAATGCCCATAGATCGAGCGCTCAGCCAGTAACCCATAATGATCGTAGACATCGAGATAGCTGCGCCTGTGTGGAAATAATTTCGCTACCCAGGCTACCTCGGCGTGGTTTTCTGCCACATGCGACTGCAGATACAAACCGGGAAATTCCTTCAACAAACGACCTGCCGCTTCGAGTTGTTGCTCGCTTGAGGTCGGCGCAAATCTCGGTGTTACCGCATATAAGGCTCGGCCTTTTTGATGCCAGCGCTCAATCAACTCGGCGCTTTGGGTATAACTCGACTCGGCCGTGTCGCAAAGATAGTCAGGTGCATTGCGATCCATCATCACCTTGCCGGCTATCAGGCACATGTCGCGCTTTTGCGCAGCACTAAAAATAGCATCGACCGATTCAGGATGGATGGTGGCAAAAACAGCACTGGTGGTGGTACCGTTGCGCAATAGCTCATCGCAAAAAAATTCGGCGGCACTGTCGGCGAAGCTTCGATCACTAAATTGACGCTCGGTCGGGAAAGTGTACTTTTCCAGCCATTCGAGCAGTTGCGAACCGTAACTGGCTATCATTTCGGTTTGCGGGTAATGAGTGTGGGTATCAAAAAATCCGGGCATGATTAGCTTGCCGGAGTAATCATCCAGTTCAACTCCGTCGGGTAGCTGATCGAGCCAGTCGCGGGCTTCTCCCAGCGCAGTCACCCTTCCCTGTTTCAAGATTAGCAGGCCGTCCTCGATATATTCGCAGGCATCGTCCCGCTCGTCCGGGTCGCCGAGAAAATGCAGGAAGTTGGCTCGTATGGCCCTGTCGCAGCTGTCATTGTCCAGCGCCATCGGTTGGCTGTTCATCGTTACCAGGCTATTCAGCAGT
Source organism: Pseudomonadota bacterium (assembly GCA_022545625.1). GTDB lineage: Bacteria > Pseudomonadota > Gammaproteobacteria. The sequence continues at coordinate 3,910 of JACZQS010000023.1, read as the reverse complement.
TAAGGTTTGCGCGTACCAGCTGGCTATCAGGCTTCGCTCCTGATCAGTCATTTGGGTTAGATTACCGAGCGGCATATAGCGCGTCTGAACCGTAGTCGCAATTTTTACCGCATTTTGATTGATTTGTGCACTGGTCTCGAGCACTAGCCCTAGCGGCGGGCTAACAAATCCCGGCTGGGTCGGCTTATTAGCGTGACAGGCGACACAGCGCTGATTTACTACCTGTTGAATTTTCGCATCGCTAATCGACCCAGATGCCTCACCGTCGGGTGTGGACGGCATTAAATAGACAACCATGGCCAGCAACAAAACAATGCCAGTCACTACCAGGGCCTTGTTAGCAATACCGCCGTGGCGCATCACGAAAAATTGCCTGATCAAGACACCGGCCATCATGATAAATCCGAGCACTAGCCAGCCTTGTTGATGGCTATAGGTCATCGGGTAATGGTTACTGATCATGATAAATAAAACCGGCAGGGTAAAATAAGTATTGTGTACCGAGCGTTGCTTGCCAATCACGCCGTACCTGGGGTCGGGGGTCTGGCCTGCCCTGATCTCGGCGACCATGCTCTTTTGCCCCGGAATAATATGAAAAAATACGTTGGCGACCATGATAGAACCCATCATTGCGCCGACGTGCAGATAGGCTGCACGCGCGCTAAATAATTGAAACAGGAGCCAGTCAGCGAGTATGACGAAAATAAAGATGATCGCGGCAAGCAGGGTATCCCTGCCCTTTAGCAGCTTGCATAGCGTGTCGTAGATTAACCATCCCCCGGCGATAAATCCGACACTGATACTTATTGCGACGAACGGTGTTAACGGCATTACCTGCTGATCGATCAGGTAGGTATTTGCACCAAACCAGTAGATGATTGCGAGCAGGCCCATACCTGAAATCCAGGTGGTATAGGCTTCCCATTTTGACCAGTGCAGATGCTCGGAGAGTGGCTCGCCCAGTGGCCCGGCAAGAAACTTTTGGCTCTGGTATACGCCCCCGCCGTGTACTGCCCACAGCTCACCCGATACACCGCGCGCCGCGTCGCCTTCCTTTGCTGGTTTCGACAGTGAGTTATCCAGCATGACGAAATAGAAAGAGGCGCCGATCCAGGCCACGCCGGTAATCAGGTGCAACCATCGGATCAGCAGGTTTACCCAGTCGAGGAGATAAGTTTCCATTAAATTAATTCATATTTCTTAGACCCGCCATCTCCGCCAAAGCGGCTGTCCGGCGTCCCGGTATTTTCAAACAAGTTACCGGTCGTGTTCCAGGGATTCCGGCTCGGGGGCCGGAATGACGAATCTTGTATTATTAGGAACAGATAATTTGCTTTCGGTTAAATTATTTATTACAGGGTTACGGTAAGCCCGGATTACCTGCTATTAGGATAATCCAGGCTCACGATAACTAATTATTGATTTTATTTTGATAATTTGCTCACTACACCCTGGACGTAATAGTCCATTCCGCTCAGGTCGCCGTCACTCATGGTTTCTCCAGCAGCTACACGGGTTTTGCCAGCCTGATCGACCACTGGGCCGGCAAACGGATGCAGGGTACCGGCAGCAAGTTGCTTTTCCATGCTGGCGATACGATTACGCAGTTCTGCCGGAAGCGAGGGATTCAAAGGCGCGAGCTTTATCATGCCCTCTTTATATCCACCCCAGATATTTTCCGGTTTCCAGTTACCTGCCTGTGCTGCCTTAACCACCTTGGTGTAATAGTTACCCCAGTGATGTGTGGTCGCGGTTAGATGCGCTGTCGAGCCATATTTCGACATGTCGGAATGGTAACCAAACGCAAACTTGCCCTTTTCCTCGGCGGCCTGTACCACGGCTGTGGAATCTGTATGGTGGGTGATCACGTCGGCACTTTGCGACATCAGTGTCAATGAAGCCTGCCGCTCCTTACCCGGGTCGAACCATGAATTCACCCAGATCACACGCAATTCAGCCTTCGGGTTGACACTGCGAGCACCCTGGATAAAGGCATTGATTCCCTGTAGTACTTCAGGAATTGGAAATGCCGCAACATATCCCAGCACATTGGTTTTGGTCACTTCACCCGCAATAACGCCGGTCAGATAGCGACCCTCGTAAAAACGCGCATTGTAAAGACCCATATTTTTGCCCATCTTGTAGCCGGTGGCGTGGACGAATGCGGTTTTAGGAAACTGCTTCGATACCTTCAACATGGGATTCATATAACCAAAACTGGTAGCAAAAATTACCTTGTCGCCGCGTTTGGCCATCTCACGTATTACGCGCTCGGCATCCGGGCCTTCGGGCACATTTTCAACATACTTGGTTATTACACCTGTTTCCTTTTCCATCTGCAGCCGACCCAGATCGTGCTGATAGGTCCACCCGGCGTCGCCGATTGGGCTTACGTAGACGAATCCGACGGTTTCAGCCGCCATCGATGTGGCGCTAAATAAACTTGCCACAACCACCAGAGTCATTGTTGCCAGTTTTTTAACGAGTTTGTTTGTTAATACCATTTTATAATCCTCCTGGGATTTTTAGATTTAACTTAACTGCTCTATAAAAACTACTACGTCATGCCGGCCTCCGAGCCGGAATCTATTTTTATCGCCAACTTACCGTAGATTCCGGCTCGTAGGCCGGAATGACGTGCTATTTTTTCGATCCCTTCTACGCGTCCGGACGATACGGCTGTCCCAACGAAACCGGCGCATTCAGGCGCACGGTATTTTGATCACGAGAAATGATCACCAGTACAATAATCGTTGCCAGATACGGTAACGACGATAAAAATTGCGAGGGAATGTTGATATCCATGCCAGAGCCCTGGACAAATAATTGCGCAACCATAACGCCACCAAACAGGTAGGCGCCTACGATCACCCGAAACGGGCGCCAGGTCGCAAATACCACCAGCGCAATCGCGATCCAGCCGCGACCCGCCACCATGCCTTCGACCCAGAGTGGCGTATAATATACCGACAGGAAGGACCCGCCGATACCTGCCATGGCGCCACCGAAAAGTGTCGCCATATAGCGAATTCTAATGACCGGGTATCCAATCGAATGCGCCGACGATGGTGATTCACCCACTGCGCGAAGTAGCAGGCCCGGACGGCTTTTGTAAAGAAACCAGGCGACTCCAGCGAATATCGCCCAGGATAAATATACCAGTGGTTGCTGGTTAAACAGGGGCCCACCAATCACCGGAAGGTCGGCGAGCAACGGTATTGGCAACGGCGCCACCGTATCAAGGATTTTGGATTCATAGGGCTTGCCGACGAATGCCGATAACCCAACCCCAAATATCGACAGTGCCAGGCCGGTGGCGACCTGGTTGGCCAGCAGGCTGAGCGCGATCACCGAGAAGATCAGCGCCATCGCCGCTCCCGCCCCGGCCCCGGCGATGATAGCCAGCGGGGTCGAGCCGGTTGAATTGGCCACGGCGAAGGCCACCACCGCCCCCATCAGCATCATGCCCTCGATGCCCAGGTTCAACACCCCGGAGCGCTCCGTCACCAGTTCGCCAATCGCCGCCAGCAGCAGCGGCGTCGCCGCGATGATCATCGAGATGATGAAATTTTCCATCGGCCTACCTCATCCCCTCGTTGGCCGCATCAGCCTGATCCGGTACCGGATAAGCGTGTCGCAGCCGAGCAGGAAGAACAGCAGCATGCCCTGGAAGACGCCGGTGATGGCAAGGGGCAGGTTGAGGTTCATCTGCAAGGATTCGCCCCCCAGGTACATGAGCGCCATCAGCAAGCTGGCCAGCAGCACCCCGGCCGGATGCAGCCGGCCCAGGAAGGCGACGATGATGGCGGCGAACCCGTAGCCCGGCGAAATGGTCGGGTTGAGCTGGCCCATTGGGCCGGCGACCTCGCCGAGCCCGGCCAATCCCGCCAGGCCGCCACCGATGAGGAAG
>JACZQS010000022.1 GCA_022545625.1 Pseudomonadota bacterium | reverse complement strand
GTATTCCCGAGAACGACCTCGAAACAGAACTAGGGGCCTCCGTCGCACAGGCTGTCGCGAATGGCACCGCTTTAAAGATTATTGGCGGTGACAGCAAGTCGTTTTATGGTAACCCGGTCGAAGCGCAGGCGTTAGAGGTCGGCATGCATACCGGCGTTATCGATTACGATCCGGCTGAACTGGTGATTACGCTGCGTGCGGGCTGCAAATTAAACCAGGTAGAAGCCCTGCTGGCCGAGAATAATCAAATGTTGGGGTTCGAGCCCCTGCATCTGGGCGATAAGGCGACGATTGGTGGTGTATTGGCGAGCGGCCTTGCGGGGCCACGCCGTGCCTATGCCGGAGGCGTGCGTGAATATATATTAGGGGTGAAAATGCTCAGCGGGCGCGGTGAAATCTTGAACTTCGGTGGTCGTGTGATCAAGAACGTCGCCGGGTTCGATGTTTCACGACTGATGGCCGGGGCGCAGGGTACTCTCGGTGTTATTTTAGAGGCGTCGTTGCGCGTGATCCCTCGTTTTGAAACCGAGCTAAGCCTGGGATTCGAGCACAGCAGCGCAGCGGCTCATATTCAATGGATCAACCAACTGGGTTCTAAACCACTACCGCTGTCGGCCTCGAGCTGGTACCAGGGACGCAGTACTATTCGCCTGTCAGGTAGTCAGCAGGGTGTTGACAGCGCGGCAGCGAAACTCGGGGGTACCCCGGAAACCGATATCTGGGAGCAGCTGCGAGAACAGCGGCACGATTATTTTACCAACAATAAGAAGTTATTCAGACTATCCCTTCCCCAGACCTGTGCGGACCTTTTCCCCGGCGAATCGCAGTTGATTGAATGGGGTGGGGCTCAACGCTGGTTAAGTGGCGACCCTGATCTGGATCAACTCAGGCAGAAGCTCGCAAGCAATGAGGGTACGGTTTGTGCTTACCGGGGTGTGGACCCGGGGGCGCAGGTGTTCCATCCCTTGAATAAATCGATGCTGGCCCTGCATCGGTCCTTGAAATCCAGTTTTGATCCGGCGGGAATCTTTAACCCTGGTCGGCTATACCGCGAACTCTAGCCCGTGCAAACCAATCTCAGCGAGTCTTTCAGCCAGGATCCAAATGCCGAAATTGTAGAGGGAATACTGCGCAAGTGTGTCCATTGTGGTTTTTGTAATGCGACCTGTCCGACCTACCAGTTAACCGGCGATGAGCTCGATGGTCCGCGTGGTCGAATTTACCAGATGAAACAGTTTTTCGAAGGCAGCCCGGCCAATGCCGAGATGTTGAAACACCTGGATCGATGCCTGAGCTGCCGTTCCTGCGAGACCACCTGTCCTTCCGGCGTCGATTACAGCCATCTATTTGAAATCGGTCGCGCAGCAATCGAAGCGGAATTACCCAGGCCGGCGATCGATCGCATCAAGCGCTGGTTACTGACACGGTTTATAAACTCCGGTTGGCTGTTCGGATTGATATTAAAATGTGGAAGGTTAGTATCAGCTCTACTTCCCGCTAGTTTAAGCAACGCGATTCCGGTCCGGCGGACATCGGTTGCCCGACCAACCAGTCAGCATGCGCGACGCGTATTAATTCTGTCGGGTTGTGTGCAGTCGGCTTTATCGCCCAATACTAATGCGGCTGCGGTGGCCGTTCTGGATCGATTTGGTATTACTACTGTCGAGATAGAGGCCAGGCATTGCTGCGGCGCGGTCGGATTGCACACTTCTCAAGTTGAACAGGGCAGACAGCAAGCGCGGAATTTGATCGACCTCTGGTGGCCGCATATCGAGTCAGGGGTTGAAGCCGTTGTTATTACCGCCACCGGATGCGGTTTGACTGTCAGCGATTACCAGGCATTGTTTCTCGATGATCCGGAATATTGTGTAAAGGCCAAAAAAGTCAGCCAATTAACCCAGGATTTCAGTCAACTGGTGTCAAAGGAACTCTTAGAAAAGGAATTTTCGGCAAAAGCGGCAAAACGCGTGGCATTCCATACCCCCTGTACGATGCAACACGGGTTGGGATTGACAGGGATAGTCGAGAGCATATTAACCAGCGTCGGTTATCACCTGTGCCGGGTCGATGATGCTCACCTGTGCTGTGGATCGGCGGGAACCTATTCGCTGCTAGAGCCCGTCATGTCCTCTAAACTTCGTCGTAACAAACAGCTGGCACTGTGTGTCGATGCACCTGAGGTAATCGCGACCGCGAATATCGGTTGCCAGATGCAAATCGCCAATGGTTCCAATATCCCGGTGGTGCACTGGGTTGAGCTGTTAAACGAAGCGATCGATATAGATCAAATAACAAACTGAATAAATTCTATGCCTATTTGCCGGGCACCGGTGTGGGTCGACCGTCCTCCCCGAGGGCCACGAATATAAACTTCGCCTCGGTAACCTTCTCTTCATCACCGTAACGAACGCGCTGAGTCCAGGCTTCGACATGAATTTCGAGTGAGGTATTACCAACCCTGACTAATTCTGTATAGACGCATAAAACATCGCCTATTTCGACAGGTTCGATAAAGCTCATACTATCGATAGCGGCGGTGACGGTGCGGCAGCGCGCTCGCTCGACCGCGCAAATACTGGCGGCAATATCCATTTGTGATAAAACCCAGCCACCGAAAATATCACCGGATGGATTCGAGTCGGCAGGCATTGCCAGGGTACGGATGGTGAGATTACCTTTCGGGATATCAGTCATTATTTTTTCCGGGGTTGTACTAGCGGGCAAACAGATCAGGCCGGTATCGCGCCGCCGTCCACATCGACGATAGTACCGGTGACGAACTGGTTTTCGAGTAAAAATATCGCCGCGAGCGCAACTTCTTCGGGTTTACCGACGCGCGGTATCAAATGATTCCCGGTGGTGTTGCTAAAATATTCTTCGCGTTCCTCGCCTTGCTTTAGAACCATCGGCGTATCAATCAGGCCCGGACAGACTGCATTGATGCGTATAGGATTGATTTCGGCTGCGGCTAATTTAACGAATCCTTCTACCGCGTTACCGACGGTGCCAATCGCCAGCGTTCCGGGTCGATGTTTACGTGCCGGGTAACCGCTCAATAATACGATGGCGCCCTCTTTCGCCATCTGTGGAGCGCCGAGTCTCACCGTATTCACGTAACCCCAGAGCTTGGCAAAGGAACCCTGGAATCCGTCCAGATCCATCTCCAGGAAAGGACCGATCGCGCGTGGCCCACCGGTTGCGGTATTGACCAGGAAATCGAATCCAGCATTTTTTTCGAATAACGTTTGGAGAGAATCTCGATCCAGCACATCGGCTATCTCGTTTTGCATACCATCGCTTTCATCCGAAATAGCGCCGCGTCGGCTAACCGTCACTACCTGCGCTCCAGCCTGCTGGAGTAGTTTGGCTATCTCCAGCCCAATCCCCGAAGTACCGCCAAAAACGATAGATTTTTTACCGTTAAATGATGCCAATGATTGATCCCGAAAATGAGTGGTCCAGGTTATTGTATTGGAAAGTCATGCTGGATGCGAAACAATCAATTAGATATAGAGTATCATTGCGATTCTCGAAAGCAGGTAGAGATATAAACGAGATAAACCATGTCAGATTACGGTTTGGAGCAATTCATTAGCGAGTGTCGGGCAGGTCATGCCAAAGGGCACGAGCCGGCTGACTTTGTTGAAAATATTGCACCATCGATGTATCGATTACTCAATGGTGACAAGGGGTTTTTGCAAAACCAGCATTTCCGAAGTGATCCAGAACACTATGCGCGCAATGCAATTCATATCGAACCCGATGGCCTGTTAAGCCTCTACGCATTGGTTTGGGAACCGGGGCAGTGGACACCGATTCACGATCACGGTACCTGGGGTGTAGTAGGCGTGCACGAAGGCATGCTGAATGAATGTAATTATATCCGTACCGACCATGGCGAGCCAGAAGCAAAGGATAATATCGAACTGGTGCGGGGTGGTGTCATCATGCTTTCGCCTGGTACGGTGACCAGTTTTGTACCCAATCCAGATCATATCCACCTGACCGGTAACCCCAGCCCCGACCGGCGTGTGGTATCGCTACACCTGTATGGTAGTGCGATGGCTGGTTTTCATATTTATGACAAGGATGCCGGCACTCGAAAATGGATCGAGGTGAGCCACAACGAGAGCTGAGATTCCTTAGATAATTCCGGCTTCGAGGCTCGCCGCCATCAACATACCTAGTTCTTCGCACTGGTCCTCAAATTTCGGATCGTAATCACCGTGCAGGATGATTGTTTCCTGGACCGGCTTCCAGCTTAGGCCGGTGGTAATTTTAGCCACCGCAATTTTAGTACCGGTGCCGTCGAGACCGGCGCGGATATACAACGCAAATGGCATGGCTTCGGTATGTTCGAGGCAGGGATAATAGATGCGGTCGAAGAAATCCTTTAGTGCACCGCTCATATAGCCAAAGTTTTCGGTGGTACCGAGAATGATCGCATCTGCCCAGAGCACATCGTCGGGTGTCGCCTGCAGCGGGGGGATATGCTTTACCTCGACATTATCGATGTCTTCGTGCTTAGCACCGCGCAGGGTAGCATCGACCAGTTTTTGCGTATTGGCTGATGGATTGTGTGCAACTATCAACAGATGCTTATTATCTGGCATGGCAGCGATGATATAATCAGTCGACGATAATCACCTGTCCGGTGATAGCCCCCTCGACACTCTTACAAAAAGCCAGCCCGACGCGTTCGGAAGAAACGGGTTCATGGCCCGGGAAGAATCCGTCATAGCGGTCGACTGAAACCTGTAGAAGACCGGGACTCACTGCGTTTATGCGAATGCCACGCGGCATATCGACTGCGGCAGCCGTTACAAATCCATCGATTGCGCCATTCGCTGCCGCGGCGCAGGAACCACCACTAATCGGATCTCGATTCAAAACACCGCTGGTCAGCGTGAATGACCCGCCATCATTCATGTGCTCGATGCCTAACAGTACCAGGTTCACCTGCGGTAAAACTTTATGGTTGATACCCTTCATGAACTGTTCACTACTCATGTCGGCAACCGCACCGAAATGCCCGTGTCCCACTGCGCTGACGACTGCATCGACTTTTCCAACCTGTTTATACATTGAACGGACGCTGTCCAGGTCTTCGATATCAATCTGAATATCGCCACTGGTTCGACCGACCGCGATAATTTCGTGCCGATTGCCAAATGCACTGACTGCGGTTTGGCCGACTGCGCCATTTGCGCCTACCAGGATTATTTTCATTTTCTGCTGGACCCGATTAAGTAGAATGATTTGTATTATCTACTGCTTGTATGCTAATTATCAAACCTTAGCCGCATAATTCTGATACTGGTTCCCCGATCGAACGACGCATTAAATTGTCGGCAGCCCGTGTCAAGACCTGCAGTGGTAGTGGAACAATGTGTGTATGATGCGCATAACGAGCTGCCGCGGAAATAATAAACTGATGGAAAATTGTCATTCCGGTCCCCGAGCCGGAATCTTTTAATCGCAGCTCAATCCAAGATTCCTGCTTGCGCAGGAATGACGACATATGACCGGATTCCGGGACGCTGCTTACGCATGAATAACAACTAACAGAGAGGACAAAAATGGATACACAAAGATTTGAAACAGGTCTGCAACAACGCAAGGCGACCCTCGGCGCCGAATACGTCGAAAAAAATCTCGCCGCTGCGGACGACTTCACTCGCCCGTTCCAGGAGATGATGACCGAATGGTGCTGGGGTTTCGGCTGGGGTGATGATGTGATCGATCCGAAAACACGCTCGATGATGAATCTGGCGATGATAGGCGGACTCGGCAAGATGCACGAATGGGAAATTCACTGCCGTGGGGCGATTAACAATGGTGTTACCAGGGAAGAGATTCGTGCAATAATCCACGTGGTTGCCATCTATTGCGGTGTACCACAATCGCTGGAGTGTTTTCGTGTGGCACGAAAAGTACTGGAACAGGAAGGGCAGCTCTAACAATAAGGCTCTAACCGGCTAGCAGAATTGTAAATCAATATGTGTGATGCGAAGCGGAAAATTCTGGCTCCGATGTTACCGGTTCTACTTGCCGGTCTGAGCCTGTTTTCATACACGCAGGAAGCCAGTGCCTTCCTCAATCGATCCTATAGCACCCTCGAAAAATCAATTATTTTAAAGGGCGACTTCGACAATATTATTCGTCATGGAAAGCTACGCATACTGCTAACCCAGGATTTTACCAGCGTCACCTATCTGCCCCGCCGCCGATCTCCACTGGCCGCACAACAGCGCATGGCGGAAGAATTTGCGTTGTCGCACGGGTTAACACCGGAACTCGTAATCGTTGATAATTTTTCCGAACTGATTCCCGCGCTGGTTGCCGGCAAGGGCGATATCATCGTTAATAACTTAACTATTAACGCCCAGCGGCGGCAGAAAATCAGTTTTTCAGTGCCAGTAACGCAAGTGCGCGAACAGGTTATTACCCGAAAGGATGACGACTCGATTACCCGCGTAAGCGATCTGAGTGGTAAAAAAGTGATGGTGAACCGGGGCTCGACCTTTTGGCACGCGTTGCGGTGGTTAAAGAAAAACAAATATCCGGGAATCGAAATACTCGAAATACCCAACAGGGTGCAACTCGAGCAGCTACTCGATATGTTGGCAGATGGTGAAATTGACGCGACCATACTCGATAGCAATCGGGTAGAAATTTATCAGGGCTACCGTGACGATTTCAAGGTTGCAGTAGATTTCAGCGGGCGACGCAACATAGGTTGGGGTATACGCAAAGATGCGCCACGACTGGTCAGTGAGATCAACCGCTATATCCAACTCGAACACTTGACCGATGAAACTGAAACCGCATTTGTCGATGATCTCGAACAGATCAAAAAACGCAAGCTGTTGCGCGTGTTATTGCGTAACAATGCAGCGTCTTATTTTCTCTACCGTGGAGAATTGATGGGGTTCGAATATGAACTGGCGCAAGAATTTGCGCGCTACCATGAATTGCGCCTTGAAGTTACTGTGCCGCGGCACCAACAGGAGTTTACGACCTGGTTGCTTGAGGGTAAGGCAGATATAGCGATGGGATTTTTGCAGCCGAGCGATTCGCAACGACGCCTCGGTATCGAGTTTACCCGGCCCTACCATTTTGCGCGCCAGCACATGGTAGTCGCTAAAAATGACCCTGTGAAGCAGTTATCTGACCTCGACAATCGCACGATCAGTGTACGACGTGACAGTGGTTATTGGGAGACGCTGACAAAATTGCAACAACAGGGCGCGAAGTTCACCCTGCGCGCGGCCACGGATAAAATCGAAACCGAGCAATTGATCGAAAAAGTCGCGAGTGGCAGTTACCAGGCGACGCTGGCCGATGAGCAGGTCCTCGATATCGAGCTGGCTAAATCGGTAGGTGTTAGATCAGCCTTTACGCTGGAACAGGAGATATCTCATGCGCTTGCGGTACGTGCCGGGAATCCGATGTTGAAACAGGAACTCGATGAATTCATCAAGCGCATATACAAGAGCGAATTTTATAACCTGCTCTATTATAAATATTTCAAAAACAAAGGTTCGGTGTTAAAGCTGTCAAAAGGGCGAATCGTCGATACGCTGGAAGGGCAGATTTCACCCTACGATAATCTGGTGCAGAAATATGCCGAACAATATGGTTTCGACTGGCGCTTGATCACCGCACAAATGTTCCAGGAAAGCAGGTTTGACCCAAAGGCCAAATCTGGTAGCGGCGCACGTGGGTTAATGCAATTGATGCCACGCACTGCACTCTCGCTTGGATTCAAAAATATCGATGCACCGGCAGACGGTATACAGGCCGGAATTAAATACATGAGCTGGTTGGGCGACCGCTTTAGCAAGGAATTACCGGTTGCCGAGCGATTATGGTTTTCGCTGGCCGCCTATAATGCTGGTATCGGCCACGTACACGATGCGCGCCGCCTGGCGGGCCAGATCGGCCTCGACCCGGATCGCTGGTTTGAGAATACTGAATCGGCAATGTTATTGTTGGCGAAGAAAAAATATTCGAGCAAGGCTCGCTATGGCTTTGTTAATGGTAGAGAACCGGTTAACTATGTACGCGACATCAAGCAGCGGTTTGAAGCCTACACCGAGCTGGGTGACAATTTGCTTGGGGCCTCGGCCCGATCGCAACCTTCGGTACTGGCATCGCGGTGAATTCCCGGAATCGGCGGATTTAGCGGTTAATTTATGATTCGCTCAACCCAGCTTTTCGCAAACCAGCGAGATAAGGCTCCAGTCCATTTTCATGCTTTGTCGGCATATTATCTTTCAAAAAGGCGATCGAAAGATTTGGCTTTTCCTTAAGTGCTTTCGCCAACGCCGCGCGTGCTTCATCCATTCGGTCCAGATTAGCTGTAGCAGCGGCCATCACCGCATGAGTCCAGTAACCGGTTGTTGTGGGTAACAGCAAGGTACGTTGTACCCATTCCAGTGCCGCCTCATCCTCACCGTTAAGCACAAGGATTAATGCATGGACAATGGTAAACGCCCACAACAATGGATCTTTTGGGCTCAGTTCGATTGCCTTTTGTACTGTCTGCTTCGATTCTTCGAGCCTGCCTGCCAACGCCATTGCGAATCCGAGTGCGTGATACGACTGGGCGAAGCAGGGGTTGAGTTCAATCGACTTTTCCAGCGAGGCAATCGACGCATCGTGATTTCCCATCAACATCTGGATACGGCCGATTGCAAAATAGGGTATCGCGTCTTTGTCGTCGCGCTTTAACGCCTTTTTAGCCACGATCAGCCCTTCTTCCAGGCGTGTTTGAGGGTCATCGGCATAACCCATGATGACGGTAATATAACAACAGTAGGCAAGGTAGGCGTATGCCAGAGCAAAATCGGGATCCGACTCGATGGACTTTCGAAATAACTCCATTGCAGTGGCTGTATCATCATTTCCGAATCTCCACATGTACCAGAGTGCACGCTGGTACAGTTCCCAGGCGTCGAGATTCTCCGGCGACTTGCGAACCGCACGTTCGCGTTCGACTGCATTAAGTTCGGGTTCGAGCGCGGCGGCAATTATTTGTACCATTTCATCCTGGAGGTCAAAAATATCTTCCATTTCACGGTCGTAGCGTTCGGCCCAGACATGGTGACCGGTTTCCGCATCGACGAGCTGGGCGGTCACACGAATGCGTGAGCCAGCCTTGCGCACACTACCTTCAAGGATGTAGCGCACATCGAGTTCTTTAGCGACCTGTCGCACATCAATGGCAGTATTCTTGTAAGAAAATGTACTCTCGCGGGATATGACTTTAAACGAGTGAATTTTTGATAGCGCGGTAATCAGGTCTTCGGTGATCCCGTCGCCAATAAAGTCGAGATCTGAATCGTTATTCATATTGGCGAGCGCCAGCACAGCGATTGATGGTTTTGCAGTATCGGCTTTTAAACTCTCACCCCCTCTTATATCTGGCCCCAGCCTGGCACCGGGCGTCCAGCGAAATACCTGTACCGGTCGGCTGATATTCTTGAATTGCTCCGGGCCATCGTCACTGAATACAGCGTCAATCTTTCCCGCGAGCTGTTCGTGTACCGCCGAAGATATACAGATCCCACCGGCCGGTGCCGCCGCTTCAAGACGCGCGGCGAGATTGACACCGTCGCCAAACACCTCGCCCCTGTCCTCTATGACATCGCCTATATTGATACCGATACGGATTTGCACTTTTTCATCGTCTGCGATAGACGCGTTTTGACTCGCCAGTTCAGATTGAATCGTGATAGCTGTTTTGACCGCGGTGATTACACTGGAAAACTCGGCCAGTAATGCGTCGCCGGCGTAACGTAGAACCGTACCGCCTGAACTACCGATCGCTTCGCTCGCATAGTCCAGTAGCGCCATGACCTTGCGATGGGTGCCTTCTTCATCTCCACCGGTCAGGCGCGAATAGCCGGCGACATCGGCATAAAGTATGGCAGCTAGCTTCCTCGTCAGCGCATCAGATTCCATCGAAGGTAAAATCCTGTGTTTTTTGGTTTTTCGATTGTTTCAGTTAGACCAGATACCCACCCTATAGCTTTGGGTCTGGATTCTCAAGTTCCGATATCAATTCATTAGCCAGGGCCTTCAAATCGGTATTGGGATCAGCAACTTCTTCGGGCGACGGATGCTTGTCGGCGGCAATAATTTTACGCCCAAAGGCATATGCGCTGGTGTCATTCATTGCATCGACAGCAATTAATCGATCGTCGGCGTAATACCATGTCGACTGGCTGATGTGGGTAGCGCCCGGGCGTACCACCGTGCTGGTATAACCCGTGCTGAGACCGGCAATTTGCAGCTTACAATCGTATTGATCGGACCAGAACCAGGGTAGGGCGTCGTATTGCAAATCGGTACCCGACAATACCTGGGCGACAAGATTACCCTGATCGACTGCATTTTGTACCGATTCGAGTCGAACCCGGCGCCCGTTGCGGATAAAACTGGTGCAGTCTCCCGCGGCGTAAATATCAGGGTCGCAAGTCTGGCAGATGTTATTAACGGGAATACCGTTATCACAATCGAGTCCGGCCTGTTCAGCGAGTTCGGTATTTGCGCTAGCGCCAATTCCGACCAGTACCAGGTCGGCTGGTATTTCTTCGCCATCTTCCATTTCCGCACCACTGACGCGGCCATCTGATTGGCAAAGTTGTTTCATGCCTGCGGATTCCCGGATCTCGACGCCGTTGGACTGATGCAGCTTTCTAATAAAGTCAGAAGTTTCGGGTGCAGCAACACGTTGTAATATGCGTTCTGCCATTTCCAGCAGGGTGACATTCAACCCGAGTTTTCGAGCCGAGGCCGCTGCTTCCAGACCGATATAACCGCCGCCCAGGATCAGCAGCTTGCGGCCAGCCCGAAACTCTGGAGCCATAGTGTCTACATCGGCCAGGCTGCGCAGGGTAAAAACACCTGGCAAATCGCCGCCCAGTGAGGCTGGAAGTTTTCGTGCAGTTGAGCCGGTGCACAGCAATAGCTTGTCGTAGGCAATAATATCGCCGTTTTGCGTCCTGATTTGCTTAGTATCGCGTTCGATTGACTCGACGCGGGTGCCAAAATCGATGGTGATCCCCTGTTCGGCATACCACTGCGGGGGCCGGATAAACAGTCGATCACGTTCGAGTTCGCCCAACAGGTAATTTTTCGACAGCGGTGGACGCTGGTAGGGTGGCACCGGTTCTTCACCGATCAAATGTAATTCAGCCTCGCTGCCCAGCCTGGTATGACGGGAAATAAATGAGGCCGCTGCCTGGCCTGCACCAACGATTACGATGGTCTCGGCCACTGTTGATTCCTAGGGTTCCGGGACGTAGAGCACCAGTCCTTCGAGTTCCGGTGATGCGGTAATCTGGCAACTCAGGCGGCTATTGTCGCGGCGTTCGACATCAGTCATATCGAGCATGGTATCTTCGATGTCGTCGATTTCACCGGTTTTAGCAAACCAGTCCTGGTCGACAAATACATGGCAGGTTGCACAAGACAGGCAGCCACCGCATTCGCCTTCAATATTTGGGACATTATTTGATGTGGCAGCTTCCATCAGATTCAGACCATCATTGACGTCGGCGCTAATTTCACTACCGTCTTCCATTTTCCAGGTTATATTTGCCATTATTATATCGTGCTTAATTTAGGGAGGACTTGATCGACTACGAATTGAACAAGAAGATCCTTGATGGGTTCAGAATTTGCCTAATGTATCTTTTTTTAGATGCGATGTCTCGTCATACCTGCTGAAGAAAATTGTGGCTGGAGCTACGCAGAGCCAATTCCCACAGCCTTAATGCGCAATACGGGTAAATTGGATATACTGGATATAGTACCGCAGGCATCGTGTAACCAGGAAAAACAATACATATAAGTGAGTAACCAGGAGTCGCTTTTTGCCCGGTTACAGCTATAAGTTATACATGCTGCCACGACGCGGTTAAATAATAATGATATTCGGAGGTTTAGTGCGTGCTTAACAAAGCAGTCAGGATCGCAGTGCTCGATTCGGTGCCCAAGTCCTACTGGGATGACGACCTTGGCATCACCGATGCACAGAAGTTCGTGGATTTGCTCGCACCCGAAAATCCACAGGCAGTTCTCGATAGTTACTATGTCGCCGAAAATGAGTTTCCAGATTCGCCTGGTGACTACGATGCTTTTCTGCTCACCGGCAGTCCGCTTAGTGTGCACGACGATTGCAAATGGATGCGTCGGCTATCGCAATGGATCCTCGACGCCAACCAGCAGAACAAGCGCATAGTCGCCAGCTGTTTTGGCCATCAACTGGTGGCGAAAGTTTTTGGTGGCGAAGTCGGTAAAAATGAACAGGGTTGGGCGATCGGTAACTATGCATTGAATATCACCCACCAGTACGACTGGATGCAGCCACCCGCAAGCAATACCGGTTTATACCACTTCAACTTGGAGCGGGTGACGAAACTGCCTGAAAATGCCCTGAGCTTCGCTAACACCGACGATTATCCGCATTATGCTTACACGCTGGGTGATAACATATTAAGTTTGCAGGGACACCCGGAGCAACCCAGGCGTGCGATGAATAATTTTCTTTCCGTACTAAAAGACAAGATCTCGGAAGAAGAATTAGAGAAAGCCAAAATCTTTATCGACAATGGTAAACCCGATGCAGACATCTGGGCGCAATGGATAATGCGCTTTATGGTTTCCTGAGCAGTATCTGCATTAATCTAACACCAGGCTTTGCGGTCCTCGTCGATAGTGCACAAAGCAATTCTTTGTATAGCTGCGAATTAAACACGTCGCGCAAAAATCCACCCATCAGGATTTCATCGTAACCTCGGCATAGTGACAGGCCACTTGTCGACCAAACTGCATTTCTAACTTTGGAGCAGTGGCGCCACATTTTTCCTGTACAAAACGGCACCTGGTATGAAACGCACACCCTGTTGGTGGATTGAGAGGTGACGGCAGTTCACCGGTTAGTTTCACCCGTTGACGACGGAGTTTGGGGTCCACAGCAGGTGTTGCACCCAGTAAAGCCTGGGTATAAGGGTGCGACGGATTATTGAAAATTGTTTTTGCGTCACCCTGTTCGACCA
>JACZQS010000274.1 GCA_022545625.1 Pseudomonadota bacterium | reverse complement strand
CCTGATGTTATGGCTGCAAACCGTACCCTCGGAATTTATCATTCATTCACGAAACCCGGAGCGAAATTGCCTCGTCGGGCGCAATGCAGTCAACTTTACCACGGTGGCAAGCGCGCCAAACAGTTCGGACATGGAAGGCGGCAGGCGCACCGGAAATTTTGCGGACTATTGCAATTTCCTGCGCCTGGCGCAGGATTTTGACATCATTGGGTTTCTGAGCGGTTATCCGGTGGAACCGATTGATATTCCACCAGACACACGACACCTGGATGCTACGCTCGCCGCACTGACATTAACCGACCGTGCTTTTTTCTGCTATTGCCTGGGTGGCGGTCGGGTTAACGACGGTATCGAAATGGCCGCAATAGCGCGTGGTGTAGATCGCGAAACCCTGAAAAAAGAGCCCAGTATCATTACTGTGGTCAATACCAATTCGCCGTTGCGCGTAGATGGATCGATGCTCGATGGCTTAATCGAGATGGCGGAAAATGGTCAACCGACGATTGTCACACCCTTCACCCTGTCGGGGGCGATGTGCCCGATTACGATAGCGGGTGCGCTGGCGCAACAAAACGCCGAGGCACTTGGGGTAATAGCACTGTCACAAATTGTCAACCCGGGAGCACCGATGGCCTACGGCGGCTTTACTTCAAATGCCGATATGCGCACTGGGGCCCCGGCATTTGGTACCCCTGAATATACCCGTGCGGCGCTCGCCAGCGGTCAGCTGGCACGCCGTTACAATCTGCCGTTTCGTTCATCGAATACGAATGCGTCGAATTGTGTAGACGCGCAGGCAGCCTGGGAATCGCAAATGTCCCTTTGGGGCGCGGTAATGGGGCACGCGCATATAGTCAAACACGCAGCTGGCTGGCTAGAGGGGGGGCTCTGCGCCTCATTCGAGAAATTTATTATCGATATCGACATGCTGCAAATGATGGCCGAAATCCTGAAGCCGATCGAGGTAACCGAATCAACCCTTGCGCTCGACGCGATACGCGAAGCCGGGCATGGCGGTCATTTTTTCGGCACCAGCCAAACCCTGGCTAATTACACTACTGCATTTTATGAACCGATCGTCTCGGACTGGAGTAATTATGAAACCTGGGTCGAAAAAGGGGAACAATCTGCCTACCAACGCGCTAATAAAATTTATCGCCAGTGTCTAAAAGACTACCAGGAACCGCCAATCGACGAGCAGATTAGAATTTCGCTGGAAAAATACGTGGACGAACGCCGCCAGGAAATCGAGAGTACCAGGTGAAGCTACAGGAGCGCGTCACCCTGTTCCAACAACGCCTGCAGCAGGTGATTACGCTGAGCGGGTTGAATCGTTCGTCATTTGCGACTTCAATATCGGTTGATCGCTCGACCCTGTCGCAACTTTTATCGACTGACAACGTGCGGCTGCCGCGTGCCGATACCGTCGCTTCGATCGCTGAAATACACCAGATCAGTATCGACTGGTTGCTGGGTTTGACCCAACAGGGATCATTGGGCGCGAGTATCATGCCAGAGATTTTCGAGGTTGATGACTATTCGGCGTCAATATTCGAAAAATATCTGGAATGGTATCAGGAAGCCATCGGATACAAGATTCGCTATGTTCCTACCACTTTACCCGACCTGTTAAAAACTGAAGCGGTAGCCGAGTACGAATTTAATCGGTATGGCTCAGGCAAGGTAGACCAGAGTGTGCGCGATAACCAGCTTTTGTTGATACAACAACGCCATCCGGGAAGCGAACTGGAAACCTGCCTGTCGTTACAGTCGCTACGTAGCTTCGCTCTGGGGCAAGGTATCTGGCAGGGTCTCGCACCTGGGTCCCGGAAGGAGCAGTTACGGCGCATGATCGATCTGACGGACGAGCTTTACCCCGGTTTCCGATGGTTTCTGTACGACGGTAAGGAGACCTATTCGTCGTCTTTCACTATATTCGGACCGCTGCGTGCGACACTGTTTCTGGGTCATTTATACGTGGTGGTGAATAGCATCGAACATATTCGTAAACTGACCGAGCGGTTTGACGATCTGATTCGAAAGGCGATAGTGCACCCGCACGAAATCCACAAGACACTGGAAGACTTGATCGATGAGTGCGAGTAAAAGCCTGTCCGAATTATCAGTATTATTCTGCCCCGGGCATATTTGTCTAAACCAGGTTACAGGTTAGCCATGTCTCAATCATACGATGCGATCATTATCGGCGCTGGTATTATCGGTTGCGCAACCTCTTATGCGCTCGGCCTTAAAGGCTGGCGGGTATTGAATATCGACCGTCTGCCTGCCTGCGGATATGGATCGACTTCGGGTTCCTGCGCAATCATTCGTCCCTACTATTCGACGCTTGACGGCTCGGCGATGGCCTACGAGTCACATTATTACTGGCTGGGCTGGGCGGACTATCTGGGTGGTGCCGATATCGATGAAAAAGGCCTGATTGAGTATATCAATTGTGGTTCGTTGGTGATGAAAACCAGTCTCAACGACTATATGAAGCCCTGTATGGCGCTGATGGATGAACTCAACTGCCCCTACGAAGAGTTCAGCCCAGCGCAAATCGTCGAGAAACTCCCGGTCTGGAACACCGAGTCCTTCGGTCCGGCCAAACTACCGGAGGATGCAGAGTTTGGTATCGCCAATGAGACGCCTCTGCGCGGCGCGGTGATGTTCCGTGCGGGTGGCTATATCAACGACCCGCAACTCGCGACGCACAATATTATGCGCGCCGCGGAAAAATCCGGGTCGAGCTTTCTGTACAACACCCGGGTGGTTGAAATCAGACAGTCTAATGGCCGGGTCTGTGGCCTGACCCTCGATAACGGTGACAGGATCGATTCTCCGGTGGTGTTAAATGCTGCGGGTCCACACTCGTCCAAGATTAATCAGCTGGCTGATGTTGAAAAATACATGAAGGTCAAGACCCGCGCGCTGCGCCAGGAAGTTGCGCATGTGCCCCTGCCCGAGGGTTACAATTCAAAGACTGCCTGCGTCACCTCGGATAGCGATATCGGTGTTTATACTCGCCCCGAACACGGTGACAGTCTGTTAATTGGCAGCGAAGATCCGCCGGTTGATAAACACGAGTGGGTCGATCCGGACGATTATAATCGAGATTTCAGCGAGCAATGGCGTGTGCAGGTATTGCGGGTCTGCCAGCGTGTACCGAACCTGGGCGTACCTAATCAAATGCGTGGCGTGGTCGATCTATACGACGTTACCGACGACTGGATTCCGATCTATGACCAGTCGCAGCTACCCGGGTTTTACATGGCTATCGGTACCAGTGGTAACCAGTTCAAGAATGCACCAATAGTCGGAGAAATGATGGCAGATATTATCGAGGCAACAGAAAACGGAAACGATCAGGATAAAAACCCGATCGATTTTCATTTAAAAAATATCGATCGTAGCGTGACAACCGGATTCTACTCGCGATTGCGCGAAATTAATCAGGACAGTAGTTTTTCAGTATTAGGCTAAGGACTATGATGATGGGAACCTCTAATAATTCGGATTTTTTCGTGGCTGGTATTTGCTCCTGCAATACCAGCATACATGCCCTCCATGGCAATAAGTACAAATGGTTTGTCACGGAGCTTATGTACAGGATGTACGGTATGCCGATTTTGCAGGAGCAAAAATCGGTTATGTACAGGACGTACGGTATGCCGATTTTGCAGGAGCAAAAAT
>JACZQS010000021.1 GCA_022545625.1 Pseudomonadota bacterium | reverse complement strand
TTCAGGCAGGCGAGTCCAGAACCAGGCTTCGTCTCGGGGACCTGTTACCGCTGAGTTTCAGCTTGCCGGTCGAAAATAACGTCATAGCGATTCCTTATCAGGCTATCTATGGTAATTCGAGGCTTTATCTACTGCGGGATAGTCGACTGCAAGGTGTGGACGTCGAGTCGGTCGGTCAATATAGCGATGAGGATGGCACCGCGTTGCTGTTGGTCAAAAGCACCAGGATAAATTCTGGCGACGAAATTGTCATCACCCATTTACCAAACGCGGTGAGCGGTCTCAAGGTTAGGAGCGAGGCTGATGACTCATCGAAATGATATCATTGGCCTGTTCGCGAATCACCGGGTGGCTGCTAACCTGCTGATGGTGATGATGCTTCTGGCCGGCGCTATCGCTCTTAAAAATCTCAATATCCAGTTTTTCCCTAACTTCGACCTCGATACGATATCGGTATCCGCCAGCTGGAGTGGCGCTAGCGCCGAAGACATCGAATCTGGTATCACCATACCACTGGAACAGCGCTTACGCAGTGTCGACCAGCTTAAGGAAATGAGCTCCTCCTCGACTCCCGGAAAATCCGGTATTACGCTGCAGTTTCATGAAGGTACTGATATGGTGCTGGCACTCGACAATGTCAAAAAGCAAGTCGACGACTTCACCAATATGCCCGAAGAAGTGGAAAAGGTGACAGTCACGCAGGGCATACGCTACGAATCGGTAGCCCGATTATTAATTACTGGTCCGGAAAAATTGCAGGAATTACGGGTTATCGCCCGCCAGTTTGAGCGGGAATTGCTGGCGCGCGGTATAGACAAGGTGGAAATCAAGGGCTTGCCACAGGATACGATTCAAATCTCGGTCGCGGCAGAGCAGATGCGACGCCTGGGCATGGGACTCGACGACCTGGCTCAACGCATCGACAACGCGAGCCAGGATTTACCCGCTGGATTGATGGGCGAAGATGATGGCACGCGGGAAATTCGTAGCAAGAGCCAACGTCGATCACCACTGCAGTTTGAAGGCTTGAGCGTTATCAGCGAACAGGACAAACGCATAAATCTGGGCGACATAGCTACGATCGAGCGCAAAACCCGATCGGGTACGCCGACAATAACCGTAGGTGATCGCAACGCGGTGGTACTGGTGCTTCGCCGTAACGAGACAGGCGACTCGCTTGAGTCGGCGGAAATTTTACAAAAATGGCTGGACGATATAAAACCCACGCTACCGCCGACTATCCATGTTGGTGTATTCAACCAGCGCTGGGAACTGATCAGGGATCGAATTTTGCTATTGCTTAAGAACGGTGCCGGTGGCCTCGCCCTGGTATTGATAATTCTTTATCTGTTTTTATCAACACGAGTGGCTTTCTGGGTCGCTGTCGGAATCCCGGTTTCATTTATGGCTACGCTCGCGGTCTTGTATCTGGTCGGCGGCAGCATCAACATGATTAGCCTGTTCGCATTAATCATGGCGCTCGGCATTATCGTCGATGATGCGATTGTCGTAGGTGAGGATGCGCAGGCACACTATGATATGGGGGAAGATCCGCTGAAGGCTTCTGAAGGTGGTGCTCGACGGATGCTGGCGCCGGTAATGGCTTCCTCCTTGACCACGATTGCAGCTTTCCTGCCTCTGATGCTGATAGGCGGGCACATGGGCAATATCATGGTCGCGATTCCGGTAGTGATCGTATGCGTGATTATCGCTTCACTGGTCGAGAGTTTTTTAATTTTACCCGGACACTTGCGGCATGCTTTTGTCAAAGATCACCATAAGCCGCCATCGCGAGTGCGGAAGTTCCTGAACAATCGTTTTGAGACCTTTCGCGATCGAATCTTCAGACCCCTGGTTCATTACGCCATCGATTTTCGCTGGACCACGATCGCGACTGCGATCGGGTTCCTGATTTTCGCGGTTGGCCTGGTTGTTGGTGGCAAAACCGGTTGGCAGTTTTTCCCGTCACCCGAGTCGACCACTCTCTACGCCAACGTGCGGTTTGTCGCCGGCACCTCCGAAGAAACTGTCGATACCTTTTTGCGACAGGTAGAACGGGAGCTAAAAAATACCATCGCAGATTATGATGAGAAAATTGTATCCACCTATTACACCTTGCACGCCTCCAGCTCCGGGCATGGACGAGCTATAAAAGGCCAGCGCAACGGCTCAATCTACGTCGAACTACTCGGTTCTGATCAACGTAAGACTGAAAATCGCGATTTTATCAAGAACTGGCGTGTGCGCATCTCGCTACCCGCTGGTATCGATAGTTTCAAGATATCTTCGCGCAGAGTCGGCCCTTCGAGACGTGATTTGAATATCCGCCTGACCGGCTCCTCACCGCATCGGTTAAAAACTGCAGCGCTCGACCTTGCCGAGGCGCTATCGGCGATTCCGGGCGTCAGTGCCATTGACGACGATTTACCCTATGGTCGCGAGCAGTTGATCTATTCGCTAAGCCCGGCAGGAGAGGCACTGGGCTTATCGATCAACGATATTGGTCGGCAGCTGCGCGCCGCATACGACGGCATCATCTTACAACGATTTCAGCAGGGTGCCGATGAAATTGAGGTTCGCCTGCAACTGCCCGATAAGGAACGAAACAGTCTTACCAGCCTGTATCAACTACCGATCAAACTACCGGGGGGCGAATTTGTGCCGCTTGAAAGTGTCGCGATCTGGTCGTCTAACCAGGGCTTCGAGGCCCTTCGCCATTTCAACGGCAACCTCTCGGTAGATGTGACCGCCGATGTCAATCCGACGATTAACAATACTGCCGAAATCGTCAGTGACCTGCAACTCTCGACTCTGCCTTCACTATCGAGTCGTTATGGTATTCAATACAGCATCGAGGGCCGATCAGCGAGCCAACGGGAAACATTTTCCGATATGAAAACCGGCGCACTGATCGCACTGATACTGATGTACCTGGTATTATCCTGGGTATTTTCCTCCTACGGCTGGCCGATTCTGGTCATGTTGACAATTCCACTGGGCATGACCGGCGCGATTTTCGGCCATTGGATCATGGATATGAACATGACGATATTATCCCTGTTCGGCGTTTTCGGTCTGTCCGGTATCGTCATCAATGATTCGATCATCCTGGTTATTTTTTACCGGCAGATTCGAGACGCAGGCATGTCGGTCTACAAGGCATTGGAAGAAGCCGCCTGTCAGCGTCTGCGTGCTGTATTACTGACTTCGATGACAACTATCGCCGGATTGACGCCGCTATTGTTTGAAACTTCACGGCAGGCTCAATTCCTGATTCCGATGGCAGTATCTATCGCCTTTGGACTCGCCTTTGCGACGCTGCTGATCCTACTCGTAATTCCCGCAATGCTATCGATTTACGAAGATGTAAGGATCTGGCTGAGTACCGGTTCGGGCGAGACAGTTGTTGAATCCTAAGATATCTCATTGAAGGAGTACTAGAGATAATGGCAAAAGTAATCGAATTAAAGAATGCGCAACTCAAGTCAGTTGCCCTACCGATATGGAAAAATATCATCGAAGCCGCGAGTGAACAAAATTACGCCAGGTTCTCCCGGGGATTCTCCAATGAATTACTGGCAAAACTTTCTGAACAGCACTTCAGACAAAGTTGCGATGATTTCCCGTTGTTAAGCAGCATTGCGCCAGATTTCAAGATTATCGATTCGATTCAACGCGAAAAGGGTGTGACTATATTGTGGCGCTTACGCAGTACACTGCTAGCGGGAGAATTCCTCGGCCAACTAACCTTGCAAAATGGTGAGAAGGGTATGGAGATTATCGGTGTTTCGGTGAATTAGCGCTAGCCGTCGGTGCCACCGACGGTAATCTCATCGATCTTCAGGGTCGGTTGGCCGACACCTACCGGTATGGACTGACCTTCCTTGCCGCATACTCCAACTCCCTGATCGAGTGCCAGGTCATTGCCAACCATTGAGATTTTAGCCATGATATCCGGACCCGAGCCTATCAGGGTCGCACCTTTTACCGGCGCACCGATTCGGCCATTTTCGATCAAATATGCTTCTGTAAGAGAAAATACAAACCGGCCCGACGTTATGTCGACCTGGCCACCCCCAAAATTGACCGCATACAGACCTTTATCGACAGAAGCCAGGATCTCCTCGGGATCGCTCTCGCCCGGCAGCATGTAGGTATTGGTCATGCGCGGCATTGGCAGATGGGCGAATGACTCGCGTCGGCCATTCGAGGTCGACTGGGTGCCCAACAAGCGTGCATTCATTTTATCCTGCATATAGCCCTTGAGCACGCCATTTTCGATCAGCGTGGTGCACTGCGCGGGCACACCTTCGTCATCGATGCTGAGCGAACCGCGACGATCATGCAGTGTACCATCGTCAACCACGGTGCATAACGGCGACGCTACCAGTTCGCCTATGCGGTTACTGAATGCCGATGTGCCCTTACGATTAAAATCACCTTCGAGACCATGCCCTACCGCCTCGTGCAGTAATACGCCTGGCCAACCGGGTCCCAATACTACCGGCATACTTCCTGCCGGAGTCGCAACCGACTCTAAATTTACCGTCGCCAGGCGTACTGCATCACGTGCATATTCGTAGGCCACGTCGGTATCGAAAAATATATTATAGGAATGGCGCCCGCCGCCGCCAACCGAAGCCTGTTCGCGACGACCATTTTGATGCATTAATACTGTGATGTTAAGTCTCACCAACGGTCTGATATCGGTTGCCAGGGTATTATCCGTGGCCGCGATTAGAATATGATCGATGCCACCCGACAGCGAAATAATCACCTGTTCGATACGGTCATCCAGCGCACGCGTATAGACATCCAGTTGCTTTAGTAATTCAACTTTCTGATCGGCACTGCGCCCATCTACCGGGTTCATACTGGTATACAGGGATTTAAACGTCCGGGTGTTGACGGCTATCTGCGAACCCCCACTTTGCCCCTGCTTTGCAATTGCCCGTGCATTTTTTACCGCCTGCGTAATCGCATTCGACTGCAGGTCATCGCAATAGGAAAACCCGGTCTTTTCACCCGAAATGGCGCGTACCCCAACTCCCTTTTCGATATTAAATGAGCCTTCGCGAATAATACCATCGTCCATCACCCAGGATTCCTGCTGGCTGGTCTGGAAGTAGAGATCCCCGGCGTCGATATTATTGCTATACAGGCCGCCCAGAAATTTATCGAGACATTCGATATCTAAACCCGTTGGTTGCAATATCTGGCTGGATACATTTTCCAATGTTGAAGACATAGCGAAGATTCCTAAAGTTTTAGTTCAGTACGATTACCAACAATAATTGTGACCTCATCAGCATCCTGACTACCCGATACCAGTAAAATGTAGTCCGATGGTATGCCAAGAGAAATAAACCAGTCACGTAACTCCGAGGCCCAAATTTCACCGCTGTCTTCACCCGGGTATCGGATTAGCATGGCGAAGTTTGCGCCTTTATCCCAATAACCCACTGCAGCTCGAAGCGCATCAAAATCCGGGATAACCTCACCGGTGCGCGGCCTCGCCCACTCGTCAGCGCTCAGGGTAAAAATTCGCAGGCTGTTCGCCGCAAGAGGAAAGCTGAGCGCTATGAGTAACAGCGGCAAATATAATCTACCTTTCATTAACTACCCTATCTCGTTTTATGACAACTTTTTTAATCAATTCCAGCTGTGGGTCTCCCCAGGGACCAGTCACTTTATATTCAACCTGGACACTTTTATCGATAGCATTTTTAAACAGGCTCTGAATTAATAATAGTCCCCAGCCCACCGTACTTCCTGCCGCTAGACCCCCTATCACTGGTAGAGCCTGCCTGAATTTGGGAATTACCAGCATCGTCTGGTCGTAGTCGTGATCACGTAATCCGATTCTACCCGATATTTTGACCCTGGCCGAGGCTCCATCCATCTTCGTATTATTAGTATACATATTCTCGCCTTCAATTTTATAGCTACCCGAAATCTTATCAAAATTCAGACCCTCGAACAGTACGTCTTTAAAATCGAGCGACAATCGTTTTGGCAGGGCACTTAAACTGAGCAGGCCGACAAATCTGCCCGAACCCGGATCTATATTTTTGAGAACACCCTTGGCAATTTCAAGCCTGGCCTCACCCATTAAACTGTCCCAATCCATGTGCAATAGCTCTCCTGACCACCTGATCTGGCCATCCATATCGATCTTTCCATCGTGCATGGTTTCCCCAAAACCAAGTTTTGTCATGGTTTGACCTAACTCTTCACCTGTGATCGTCAGGTTCAGTGCCGAGCGGTGCTGCTTTACCTCTGGCAAATAATCCCATTTGGCACTTGCCGTCAGGGAGACTAAATCGCGCCGAAATGCTAGTGTATCGACAGTCAGATGATTGTCTTCTACTCGAGTATCCAGACGAAAATCGGTCACCAGAAAATCACCGTAAGACATCAGCTTGCTTATTAGTGTCAGGTTGAAGAAATTATGCGGCAGCAGACCAGTCTGCTCAGATTCGGAATCTACCGGCTGAATATTGAGATATTCAAGGTCAACAACCATGGTATTTTGAGCCGATTGCCGGAGCGGTAGGGTAAATTTTCCTTTCATCAACGAAGAGTCGATAGTGCCAGCGAAGCGATCAACTGCCCGGATCATGACTAGATCGGTATCGGTAAATACGTGACCATGAAACAGGGTCGTTTCTATATCCAGAATAACCGTGTCTATCAAGCTGATCGCATCGCCCGTATTAGAATATTTGGGTGCAATTTCGCTACGATAATAATCAATCCATTCATCGAGCGGTAGATTCGGTAGCGATCCATATATTTTGATCCCGCTGGTCGATAACGGTCTGATCGGCGTTGAAAATCCCAGCTCGAGCACCGACAACTGGTAGGCATTTTCTGAATCCAGTTTTAGTTGGCCCTGTGTTTTGACATCGAATCCATAGTCCACAGCAAAGTCAATCGACTCACCCTCGAAAATCGAAACATTAACCGCCGTTTGCCGGTACGAACTAGCTGGTTTACTGAAGGGTTCCGGGAAATAAACCTGGGTATCCTCGAGACCGCTTTTGGCACTGATCTGGACCGTTGGCCTGGCGCTACCCGGCTGCCCATTTGCAATTCCTACCTCGATATTCCATTGACTGCTTCCGGCGAATCCCTGGGTCAGGTAGGCAGGTAGAAGATTGAGTAACTGTTGTGATTCTATCAGACCACTGACGTTGAGCAGGGTGAGATCACTTTTTTTATCAGTACTGACATCTATCACCACGGGGCTAGTGTAGAAAAGCGCCTTAATCCCCCTGGCTGCCATACCTTGCCCGGTGACTCGTAAATCGCCCTCTATTTGCGAAAATTTAAGACCCCAGGCCGGTGCCTCAAATGCAGCCTTGTCAAACTGCAAATTTACCTCGACCCGCTCGCGCGCTTTGCCGACTCCTACGGGTAGGGAAATGGCTAGTCTTGCAAGTACAGAGCCACTTGGGTGATGAAGTTTTTCCACTAGTGAGGCATATTTTCGCCCAACTGGAGTTCCAATCCAGGTCTGCAAAGCGGTATTCGTGGGTGTTCTGCTAGTGACATTTATATCAACCACGGTATGCTGAAAATCAACAATCGTTATCGTCGCGCTGGCATCGTCGATCGACTCGAAGCTGACGCTGTCAAGATCTATTTGCACGCCCATATTGTGAAACAGTACACGACCTTTTCCGTTACGTGCCGGAGCCCAATTTGGATCGAACCGAACCAGGGTATGATCGACACGAAAGTCGACCATCATTTCTCCTGATTTGTTTTGCTCAAGGGACTGGATATTTTCGAGCCGCCCGTGAAATAACAGACCGCCGTCCGATACAGCGACTGCCTTGATGCTCCGATCTACCCAGTTCACAACTTTTTCTGGCATGATTATGGTCGGCAGGTATTTTGAAGTTGTGCTTCCATCCCCATCTTCCAGATTTGCGCGCAAATAAAGAAATGGTTTTTCTGCCTGGTCAGATTCTAACCATAGTCGCCCAGTAACCTTGATATCACCATTGCCTGCCTCGAACACTGGTGCAGAAAGTAGCCATCCATCCTCATGCAGACTGATGTCAGCCTTCAATTTGAAGCGGTCAATTTCCAAAGGTGCCCGAAACAGATCGCTAAAATCCAACGACATCTGGGTGCTTTTCATGTCCAGGCCTGCATTTTTATTTCCGAAAACCAGGCTCCCATCGATACGGTTAACGCCCGGGATTCGATTCACCGGCTGGCTACTGATATCGGTCGCCTGGACCATGAATTGAAGACTGTTAATATCATCTGGTTCGAGACTGAACCAGAGATTATTGATTTGCCCACGTATTTCACTGTGAATCAGGATATTTGCAAATTCAGCCGGTACCAGTTGCTCGTCAAGCACCCTCAGATTAGTTAAGTCAAAACCTTCTACCCACCCTTTGACTAGTACAGGATGACCGTCTTTGGTTATCACTCTGAGTTCGGTTCCAAATCCCTTCAATGGAAGATTATTAATCGACAAGGCGTCGAAATGATTACTGATATTCCACCGATCCTCGATCTGGTAAATGCTGATTTGGGTGTCCAGTGTGAACGGCAGCAGCTCACCGCCGGCAGGGAGTTGTAACATCCCCTGATCAACAGATATTTTTCCGTTGATCACCAGTATTTGATTATTGAGGAAGTTAAACCAGGCTTCTCCACCAATCTCAGCAGCCTGTATGCCACCAATATTTAAGTCGAACAAAGATGCCAGGTGATCGAGTTCGAGACGGTCGGATTTTAAATAGGCGACGCTATTTTCCTTACCGATTATTGCTTTAAAATTGAGCTTGTTACCAAGCGAGTCCGGCAGGTCTGCATTCAGTTTAAGGTAGTAAGACCCTTCACGCTGCTGTGCGTCAACCTGGATATTATCGATCTGGTATTCTGTGCCTCTGGACCGATCGATAACGATCAGTTGATTCAGATTCAAATGCAAATAATAAGGGATCTGCGCGATTAACTGCTCGATATCGTATTTCCGCTTTTTCCCGCTGGCGCTACCCAGATTAATGTCATTAAACCACCACCGATGCCCGCTATCTTTTATTAAACTCAGCTTGCTAATCGTGCCTGATACTTCCCGCACCACGGGTGACCCGATTCGCAAGCTATTCCACAAATCCAGCTCGACTGACATTTCCCTGATCGCAGTCGTCTGCTTGCGATTTGGCAGCACTATCGAAACACCATACAGGCTTAAAACTGGATTAAACTGGTTCCAGTTACCCTCAATACTCGCAAATCTGATACCGGTAATGACATCCTTTGCCAACCAGCTTTCAATGTCGGATTTGAACAGATCGATATATGAGAGACTTAAACGCAAGCCTATGACAGCCAACAGCAGCATGATGACTGTCCATGACAACAGCCTGGTAAAAAATCGGCTTAGTTTTTTCATTTTTAATAAAACAGCGTTATGCGCTAAACAGGCACCACATCATAAGATTCTTGCGAAAAATGGGCTTCCACCTGTAGTTTGACCGGGATTTTGATAAAGGTTTCCAACTCGGCGAGGCTTGCAGCTTCTTCGTCGAGCAATCGATCAATCACATCCTGATTTGCCATTACGAGTAATAACTGTGCCTCGTCATATATCCGCGCCTCGCTTAGTATTTCACGAAATATTTCGCAACAAACCGTTTCGGTAGTTTTGTGTGACCCGCGTCCATGGCAAGTGAGACAGGTTTCGCATAACACGTGTTCAAGGCTTTCACGTGTACGTTTTCGGGTCATTTCGACCAAACCCAGGGGTGAGACCTCGCAAACCTGGGTTTTCGCAGGGTCTTTGTCGAGGTGTTTTTCCAGCGCTTTCAATACCTGCCGTTTGTGCTGCTGATGCTCCATGTCGATGTAGTCAATTATAATAATCCCGCCCAGATTACGCAGTCGCAGTTGGCGTGCTATTGCTAGCGAGGCTTCCATGTTGGTCTTGAAGATCGTCTCTTCGAGATTCTGATGCCCGACAAATGCACCGGTATTAATATCGATGGTAGTCATCGCCTCGGTTTGATCGATGATCAGGTATCCACCCGATTTCAGGCTCACCTGCCGTGCCAGGGCGCGTTGAATTTCATCGTCGATGTTATGCAGATCAAACAGCGGGCGTTCTCCCGGGTAATGTTCTATTTGTGCAGGCAGGTCAGGAATATAGCGTTGTGCAAATTCGATCATTTTTTGGTAGGTTTCTCTCGAATCGACCCTTACCAGACTGGTCTCCCTACCCACCATATCCCGAAGAGTACGTATCGACAGCGGTAAGTCTTCGTGAACCATGCTACCCGGCTCCATGTCTTGCGCTATTTCGACCAGAGAATCCCACAGGATACATAAAAAATTAATATCGCGGTGCAGCTCTTCTTCTTCTACACCCTCGGCTGCTGTTCGGACAATACATCCTCCATTGCGTTTCTTGATCAGGCGCTCGGCGAGCGAACTACGTAATCTCTCGCGCTCGTCTTCATCCTCTATCTTCACCGAAATTCCGATCATCGTTGAATTGGGCAGGTAGACCAGGTAACGCGATGGTACCGAGATACTGGTCGTCAGCCGGGCACCCTTGGTACCTATCGGATCTTTTACCACCTGCACTAACAATATCTGCCCTTCGTGTAACAATTCCTTGATTACCGGACGTTGCTTGTTCGGGTCGGCATCTCCATTTGCATGGCCGGTATCTATATCCGAGACGTGCAGAAACCCCGCTTTTACGAGACCAATATCGACAAAGGCGGCTTCCATTCCGGGTAGTACGCGATTAACCTTGCCTTTATAGATATTGCCGACGATACCGCGACTACCCTGTCTTTCAATACAGACTTCCTGTAGCGCACCATTCTCGACAATGGCGACACGGGTCTCCTGGGGAGTGATATTAACGAGGATTTCTTCACTGATCGTCATAATTATAATATTGCTATGCCGACCTGTTTCAGGAATTCGGCAGTGTCAAAAAAGGGTAGAACCATCACAGATGAATAACTACCCTCCGGGTGATCGATAAAAAATGTTACATCCACCTGTATCGTTTCAGTATCTGCCCCGTCCAAACGCTCTTCGCTGGTACAGCATGCTTCGATTTTATCTGCTTCCAACTGCTTGAAGTCTATCATCAATAAGGTTTAATAGTATCCGCGGCAGCTAGTACTCCTTCAATGATAACCCGATAGGCTGAATTGCACCTGAATGCGAAGAGTTTCGTCAACAGCAGGAAATAGCCAGGGAATCTCTGATCAAGTCAGAGGTTCCCTGGATTAACCGCGATGATAGGGGTGGCGGTTAAGCAGGGTCCAGGCGCGATATATTTGTTCGATAACCACTACCCGTACCAGTGCGTGCGGCATGGTCATAGCACCCAGTGCCACCGTCTGTTGGCAGGCATCAAGACACTCGTCAGCGAGTCCATCGGGACCGCCGATAATCAGGTTGACGCGCGAATGCTCCCGCATCCAGAACTCGAGTTGCCGGGACCAGTCTTTGCTCGACCATTGTGTTCCGCGTTCATCGAGTGAAATACTGAAACTACCGCGAGGTATCTTTTTCATAATTTGCGATGCCTCCAGTTGTTTGAGCTGATCCACCGATCCACCACCCTTGCGCTGCGCCAACGCGATACCGGTGACACTGATTTTCAACTCGCGTGGTATGCGTTTAAGGTAATCTGCGCAGGCAGTTTCGACCCAGGTCGGCATTTTTTGGCCGACTGCTATTATCTGAATTTCAATCGCACCGATCTAACATTAGTGTAAGATCCCTTTCAGGCCAACCAGTTCTTCGCCCCACAACTTTTCGAGTTCATAAAACTGACGCGTATCCGGTAACATGACATGAACAATGACATCGCCGAGATCAACCAATATCCATTCGCCGACATCTTCTCCTTCGACTCCAAGTGGAGGCAGGTTGCCCGTTTTTGCGGTCTCGATCACTTCGCTGGCAATTGATTTTACGTGTCGGGTGGACCTGCCACTGGCAATTATCATGAAATCGGTGAAGTTGGCGTGATCACGTACATCGATGATAATTATATCCTCTGCCTTCAATGCATCGAGTGCCTGCAGTGCGAGTTTTTTAATAGCCTCGGGTTTCATCGGTGTCGGCGATGATTTACTGACTTTGCTCATACAGATGATTACTCAAAATATATTTAAATACAGCCGGTGGAAGACAACTCGCTGCACAATTTTGCTCTAACAGGAGTTGTCGAACCTGTGTCGAAGAACAGTGATTTTCGTCTATTTCCAGTGGCAGGATACAGGCTTCTGCCTGGCTTTCTAATACTTGTGTCGAATTTACCCAGTGGTCGGCATAGATAGATTTGTCCAGCTCAACTCCCGGTCTCCTGCAAACCACGAGATGTGCTAACTGTAAAATTGCATCGGGGCATCGCCAGTCCAGAAACCGATTGAATGCGTCTGCACCCAAGATCAGGTTAATGGTGTCGGATTGATTCGCAAGTCTCAGTTCACGCAGGGTATCGACCATATAGGAATTGCCGCCCCGATCCAGTTCCAGGGTATTGAGCCTGAAGTTACTGTTGCCGGCAATTGCCAGCTCGATCATCTGGGTTCTGTTTGTGTCACTGATCTGGGGAAGATCCCGATGGACTGGAATTGCACAGGGTAAAAAATGCACTTCATCAAGCGATAGTCGTAACTGTACCTGTTCAGCAATTTGCATGTGACCCAGGTGTATCGGGTCAAAGGTACCACCGAGAACGCCGATCATGTTCAATGCCGGATATGCCCATCTCCATAGACGATATATTTTTGTGAAGTCAATCCCTTCAGACCTACCGGTCCGCGCGCATGCAATTTATCAGTGCTAATGCCTATTTCAGCGCCAAGCCCGTATTCAAAGCCATCGGAAAATGTAGTTGATGCGTTAACCATGACTGAACTTGAATCTACTCGCCGCAAAAACTGTCGGGCGCGGGAATAATCCTCCGTGACGATGGCATCGGTATGATGCGAGCCATGATGATTGATATGGGTTATAGCCTGCTCCAGGTCGTCTACAATTTTGATCGACAAAATGGGCGCCAGGTATTCGGTTTCCCAGTCTTCATCGCTGGCAACTCCGATCGCGTCAGGATTGTACTGCCGGGTACTCGCACAACCTCTAAGCTCGACTCCCTTTT
>JACZQS010000273.1 GCA_022545625.1 Pseudomonadota bacterium | reverse complement strand
TCCACGGCCTTGACTATACACATCTATTGCGCGCGAGTATCGTAATGGCATTAATGGCCAGCCTGTTTGCCGACTGGGCTGGTTATAACAATCTCGCCAATTTTGTTGTCATCGGCATCTCCGGTTCGATTACCGCGTGGATCCTTACCCATTTTATTGTCACCTTGTGGACTGAATTTTTCAATAGCCTGGATGATGGAGCATTTGCCTGGCAACGCTATTTACGGCGCAAGTTAGGCGTACAACCTGACGAATATTTGCCGGGCTCGATCTGGTTCAGGTTTACTTTTGCGATCGTCGTCTGGTCGATATTTGGCATTGCGATGCTGAAGATTTGGGGATTGTCTGATAGCAGTCTGGTGTCAATTCAAAACTACGTGATCGAAGGATTTGAAGTTGGGCCAGTCAGCATAGTACCGTCGAGGTTGATTGCCGCGCTGTTGGTATTCGCGGTTCTGCTGTCGCTGGTCGGCTGGATTAAACGCCGACTGCAAAAAAGCTGGCTCAATCGTTCCCGCCTGGATCGCAGTAGTAAAGAATCGATGGTTTCCCTGACCGGATATATCGGCGTCGTGGTAGTGTTTCTGATCAGTTTAGCGGTAGCGGGACTGGAACTCGCCAATCTGGCTTTGATCGCAGGCGCCTTGTCGATCGGTATTGGTTTTGGATTACAGAATGTGGTGAATAATTTCATCTCCGGTATCGTGTTGTTGTTTGAACGCCCGATCAAGACCGGTGACTGGATAATCGTCGGTGGCAGCGAGGGGTATGTCAAGAAAATACAGTTGCGCTCGACAGTGATACAAACATTTGATCGGGCCGACATCATTGTCCCTAATGCCGAAATTATCGCGAGCCAGGTGACCAACTGGATGCTGAATGATTCAGTCGGTCGAATCAAGGTACCGATCAGGGTTGCCTATGGTACCGATCCCCGCCTGGTGGAGGAGGTATTACTGAAAATAGCCAATGCACAATCGATGGTGATTAGCCGCAGCCCGACTGTAGACTCACCCACGGTATTGTTTAGAGAATTTGGCGATAGCGCCCTGGTTTTTGAACTGCGATGCTTTATCACCGATATCGATTACTACAGGCAGGTCGTCAGTGAAATAAATTTTTGCATTGCCGCGGATTTCGCCGAAGCGGGCATTGTAATTCCATTTCCGCAGGCCGACCTGCATTTGAAATCCAGCGAAATTCCCGAATTTAGCCGAAAAAAATAAGTTGCAATTAAAGCTATTTATCACCGGTCACAAGGGTTTCGAGACCCTTTTGTACCATGAAATACGCCGGATACTGCCTCGCCAGGACGCACAGATTACCAGGCGCTATGGCGGCGTCGAAATACTCGGAGGTATAGAAAACGCCTATCGATTATGCCTCTATTCCCGGCTGGCCAACCGTGTTTTTTGCGAACTCAAACAGTTTAAAGCGGAAAATGAAGATCAATTATATGCGGCCGTCCATGGACTCGACTGGAGTGAACACCTGAGCCCGCGGCATAGCTTTGCGGTATCGGCCAGTTTGTCGGCTTCAAAGATTGATCATACTCACTATGCATCGTTAAAGGTCAAGGATGCGATCGTTGATCAGTTTCGCCAACGCGTCGATAGCCGGCCTTCCGTAGCGAAGCAGCAACCTGATATTCATATCCACATTAACATACACAAGAATCAGGCAAGTTTGAGCCTGGACTTGTCCGGCGAAAGTTTACACCGACGGGGATATCGTAGCGAACATTCGGGCGCACCCCTGAAGGAACACCTCGCTGCCTCGATTATTGCGCATGCGGGCTGGACCCGGGAAAGGGCAGAGACCCATCGATTTGTCGATCCGATGTGTGGTTCGGGTACCTTCGCGATCGAGGCGGCGATGATCGCGGCCGATATCGCTCCAGGACTCAAGCGTGCCTATTTCGGTTTTTCGAAATGGCTTTTGCACGATACCAAATTATGGCAACACTGCCTTGCCGAGGCCGAAAGCAGGATCGATCACTCGATAAAAACCATCATTATCGCGAGTGATTATGACACCAGGGCAATAGAAATTGCACGGGCAAATGCGATACGTGCCGGTGTCGAAAACCTGATTCATTTTTCCCACCAGGACATCGCTGATCTGAAACTCGAACCCGGCAGGACAACATCTATCATCGTCTGTAACCCGCCCTATGGGGAGCGGATGAAAAGCGAGCAGGGGCTTGCGGCCTTATATGGCGATATGGGTGCTGGTTTACGGGGTATTGGTCCTGCCGTGCTACATATAATTTCGGCTAACCCCGATTTATTTCACCGCCTCGGTTTAAAGCGGATTTCAAAAAAAGCGGTGAAAAATGGCCCGGTCGATTGCCAGCTGGCCAGCTTCGAAATAGTCGATCAGGCCTCGTCTCAAAAATCGATCGGCGAGCCGAAAACATCGGTATCGACAGCTTCAAAAATTAGAGCTGGTGCGCGTGATTCGGTAACCCCGTTGCTCAATCGCCTGCTAAAAAACGCCAGACATTTACAGCGTTGGGCAAAAAGAACCGGGACCAGTTGCTATCGCCTATACGATGCCGACTTACCTGAGTTTTCGTTCGCACTCGACGTTTATCAAAGTGAAATATCAGCCTCGACACGCTGGTATCATTTGCAGGAATACCAGGCACCAAAATTCATTGATGCGGATAAGGCGAAGGCCCGAATCGAACTGGCGAAACAGGCGGTAAAACAGACATTTGATATTGACGATACCATGCTATTTTGCAAGACAAGGCAACGTCAGCGCGGTAACAGGCAATACCAGAAACACGATAGCCAGGGCGAACTGTTTCAGATACGTGAAGGCCGGGCCTCCCTGTTGGTAAATCTAAGCGATTACCTCGACTCCGGCCTGTTTCTGGACAATCGTATGATTCGCCAACGTATCTTTGACTGCGCGAATAACCGGTCACTGCTCAATTTATTTTGTTACACCGGATCGGTCGGCCTGCAGGCAGTATTGGGCGGCGCCAGTTTCGTTTTAAATGTCGATTTGTCCGCGACCTACCTGAAATGGGCCAGGGAAAATCATGCCATTAACCAGCTTGATGATGCATCCAGTTATCAGTTCCTGGGTGCTGATGTGGTCGAACTGTTAGAAAACCCGTCGCAATTCGGCATCGACAGGCACTTTGATTTGATTTTTCTTGATCCGCCCTCATTCTCGAATTCGAAAAAAATGAGAAAGACACTCGATATACTACGCGACCACGAAAACTTGATCGAAAAGTCCATGCGGTTATTGAACAAAGAAGGCCTGTTATTATTCTCTAGCAATCGAAGAGGATTGAAACTGGCTGACTCCTTGTCATCCCGATTCCTTGTCAAGGATATTTCCCGGGAGACGATTCCCGAGGATTTCAAACGTAAAGCCCGGAACCACCGTTGTTGGGAGATACGTCATAGTAGGGATTGATGAATATTCGACCTGATACCGATGATTACCTTGAGCTGTTCGTCAATGATATCCCGTTGATGGATGTGCGGGCGCCGGTTGAATATGACAAGGGTGCTTTCCCCTGTGCTGCCAATATTCCACTGCTGGACGATAGTCAACGTGCGCAAATTGGCATTCGATACAAGCATGCCGGCCAGCAGGAAGCAATCGAAGCCCCCCTCTTGGGCAAGCCGGACCAGCGGCTCAGAGCTGTTCAGGCCCGCGCCTACGGCCTTGACGAC
>JACZQS010000272.1 GCA_022545625.1 Pseudomonadota bacterium | reverse complement strand
TCTCTGGTAGTCAGATATGTTATTCCCATTATTTAACTGTGATGGGAGTTTTTCGCACACCAAGGCTTTCACTAATCCGTACTTTCTACCTGGTAAGTGCGCGTCCTGGCCTGGCGACCGGCGTCGTTACTGGATCCAGCCCTTTTCGCGGTAGTACTTGATGGCGCCCCGGTGTAGCGGTGCTGTCAGGCTGTCGGTGCGCATCCCAGCCGGGGTCAGCAATGCGAACGACGGGTGAGTTCTTTTCAGACGATCCAGGTTTTCAAACAACGTCTTGACAATGGTATAGACCAATTCCTCATCCATCTCCTCGGCCGTGATCATTGTAGCTTTTACGCCGAGCGTTGCTACCGGACCGGGATTGGATGCGTAGGTTCCTGCCGGTATGCTGATCGCCTGATAAGCCGGGTTTTGCTCGATGAACTGGGTAATATCCGGCCCTGAAATACTGACAAGTTTTGCTTTGCACAGTCTTACGACCTGCTGAATCGAAGAATCGGGATGGACGTTGACCCGGACGATGGCATCCACGTTACGATGGCACAATGCCATCGAATCCTGGGACCGCGACGTGGGTATTTGCTCCACCAGGGTGAAATCCTTCTTCGACCAATTT
The DNA here is from genome assembly GCA_022545625.1 of Pseudomonadota bacterium. Taxonomy (GTDB): domain Bacteria; phylum Pseudomonadota; class Gammaproteobacteria. Next base: position 3,094 of record JACZQS010000272.1, on the reverse strand, counting down.
TTTGCCACCATGAGAGAGTTCATGATCTCGCGCTGCGATGAACCCTGGTTGCCGATGTTCACGGTTTTACCCCGGAGATCCTCGAAGGAATTAATTCCCGACCCCTGGTAGGTGATCAGCGTGAACGGGATACTGTTCAAAGAGAAAAGACTACGCAGGTTGTCGTAACGAATGTCGGTAAACTCGAATCGCCCACTCTGATTAAAGGCATTGGCCTGCTTGGTGGAATCGACGATGCCGAGATCCAGTGAGCCACTGCGAATATTGGTCAAATTGTGCACCGCTACGTCGGCATGACCGGCTTCGTCAGCTGGCTTGACCCTGCATTCCAGCCCATCAGCCAGGCTGTTAATCATCCGGCAGATAGCCCGGCCGGTATGATGATCGAAAGTACCGGACTGGCTGGTGCCGAGGAGAATTTCAAGTGCGAAGGACGTGGAAAAGCTGCCAAAGAAGAGTGCCAGAGCCAGAATGAATTGACTGCTTGTTGGAAACTGGTGTCGATTCGTAAACGCTTTGTAGCTCTGCATCGTTTTCTCCCGTTCCCGACTGGCGGGTTCATTCGACCGAATATTAGGTAACTAAAGGCCATGTTACTCGCATGATAATTCCAGTCAAACGATTGTCCCTGCGCCTGCCAGGGCCAATTTAATTGGAAAATATATCGAATTCCAGTTCGCGACTGAAAATTCGCGACTTGTGCCACGAATAAATAACGCGATAAAGAAATCACGCTAACCAACGAATCAACACAATCCCACAGGCAACCAGCACCGCCGCGAATATTCGCTGCCGGCCAAACGATTCGCGAAATACCAATGTTCCTATCAGAGCAGCAAAAATAACACTGGTTTCGCGCAATGAAGAGACCATTGCCATCGATCCCAGACCCATCGCAAAAATTACCAGCGCGTACGCGGTACCAGACGCCAGGCCACCAATGACTACCTTGCCCTTTTTGCTGGCCATGTAGTTGAACCAGCCAGCACGGTCGCTAGCCAGTAAAACAAGACAAATTGGAATGGGTTCGAAAACAAATAGCCATAGGATATAGCTCATACTATTGCCCGCTGCTCGCACCCCCAGGCCATCAGTCACGGTATAGGCTGCAATCAATACCGAGGTTGCCAGACCCCAGCGGAGCGCCAGTGGTGATATCTTACCAAACTGTCCACCCAGTAAAGTAATGCTGACCAGTCCGAAACTGATCAGGCCGATACCCAGCATCGAACCGGGTGATAACCATTCGCGCGCAAAGACAGCAGCACCGATTGCAACCAGTACCGGCGCCAGACCGCGAAACAACGGGTACATTTGCGATAAATCACCTGCACGGTACGATCTCGCGAGGGTGAAATAGTAAAAATTATGCCAGATAACCGACAGTAAAATCATCGGCCAGCTTTCAACCAGCGGTATCGGCACGAGGAACAGGAATGGCAGGCAAACCATCGCACCGATGAGCTGATAGGATGCGATACTATACTCCGGCGTACCACCGGATTTTGCCATTGCATTCCAACTGGCATGTAACAGGGCCGCGAACAAAACAAGCCCGATGAGCAAAGGAGTCACGTTGAACCTGTTTCTAGCCCGGACAGTCGCACCGGTAGTAATAAAAAACTGGAGAGGAGTATTTTTCTACTTAACTACCGTCACTGTACACCGTGCATGGCGCACGACCTTGGCGGCGCAGGAGCCCAACAGCAAATTCTCTATCTGGCTATTATGCGAGGCAATTACGATCAGGTCGATATCATCGCTTTGTGCCTGCTTCAGTATTAGCTCCGCAGGGTTTCCCTCGACCACAACCGGGTTGGTTTCGACATCATCCGGTATTTTGTCATCCACGTACTGTTTGAGGTGACGAGCGACTTCTTTCAATGCGTTCGCTACCGCCTTGTCATCAAAGAAGGACGCCACAATAGGCATTCCAAAACCAGGCGCAGCGGTCATCACAGTCAACTTTGCCTTCGAGCGCCTGGCCTCGTCAATCGCAATCTTCAGCGCCTTTTCAGCTTCGGCGGTGTGCTCCAGATCTACTGAGAAGAGAATATTCTTATACATGACTCGGTTCTCCTACTGGCGTAATTTTATCCTGATCACGACGGCTAGTCTGAACTTTCCAGACCAGGATTAGCAGCAGTATTGCCGGTATATAAAACCAGCGCTTATTTGGTGTGTCGGCCTTTTTCTGAACGTCGACGATCTCCCAGTCAAAATCAATCTTTTGTTTATCGGCGGCGCTACCAAAGACGATATTGTCCACGAACATTTTATCGCCTTCCTGGCGGAGTTCGAGACCCGCTGACATTTCTATCCGGTCCTTACCAGGCCCGGTCGCGCCAACCGGTAGCATGACCACCTTGTCTACTACATCGCCTTCCAGGGTTTCACCGACAACATGAACCCGTAACAATCCATTCTCCGGTTGCTCTTCGGCAACTTCATAAATTTTAGTGGCCTCTACCTTGACCAGTGGATCGTAAATCATATCCATGAAAAATCCAGGGCGGAACAGCGTAAAGGTGATCAGCAACAGCGCTGCCGTTTCCCATTTCTTGCTATGCGTAATGAAATACCCCTGCGTCGCCGCGGCAAACAACAGCATCGCTACCAGGGCCGAGCTGACTACGACAATCAAATGGATCGGACCGGTGATGCCGATCATCAGCAATTCGGTATTGAAGATAAACATGAAAGGCAGGATACCCGTGCGTATGTCGTACATAAATCCCTGGATACCGGTTTTAATCGGGTCCCCTCCTGAGATAGCCGCCGCGGCATAGGCGGCCAGGCCCACCGGCGGGGTATCGTCGGCGAGTATGCCAAAATAGAATACGAACATATGAACCGCGATCAATGGCACGATCAAACCATTACTGGCGCCGACCGAGACAATAACAGGCGCCATCAATGAGGAAACCACGATGTAGTTCGCGGTAGTCGGCAGGCCCATGCCAAGTATCAGGCTGATGACGGCGGTAAATACCAACATCAGGATCAAATTACCCGCCGAGATGAACTCGACGAACTCGGCCAGCACCAGGCCAATACCAGTTAGCGTGACAGTTCCGAGAATAATACCTGCACA
>JACZQS010000271.1 GCA_022545625.1 Pseudomonadota bacterium | reverse complement strand
GATACCGCCAAAAGTCCTCGGTACTGGTGCCCTTGCCTTTAAGGTCTCAGGCAATTGCTGGATAACCTGGTTGGCTTCACGGAGACTCGTGTAAACGCCATATATCACTCCAAACACTACATAGTCGTCAATACTGGTTTGGTACACCCGGAATTTCGATACGTCAATCTTTTTTGATACCAGTGTTTCCAGATAACTGTAATAAGCATTGGCGTCAAAATTCCAGGAACTAATCGTCATGACCTGAATTGTGGCCTTTTTTTTGTCCTGGCCTTCTATCCAGTACAGCGCGTTATCGAGATCGCGCTGGAAGCGGCTGAGTTGTTGCTTCTCATTATAAACCACCAATTCTTCAGACCCATCGGCCTTGGCAGATGGGGGCTCTAATCGAGTCGGCTCCACTTCTAGCGGTAGTTTTTCTTTGCTCACATTGTTGGCAATAGCCTGTTCTAACGGCTCGCTAGCAGATTGGCCCTCCTGTTTTTGTTCGACAATTTGAGGGCTGGTGGCCGATTCTCTAGCCTCAACAACAGGGTTTGACTGCCCCGAATCAGAGTAGTTGATGGCCACGACATCCTCATTATCCGATATGATGGTGATAGTCTTTTCTGTTATCGGGGGCAAGATATCATCATCGATGACCCCCTGCGCCCAATACGGGTAGCTAATACCGAGCGCAATCAAGATTACCAGCAGCGTACCGATGGCAAGCGGGGCACGGTTTTTTAACTCCGGGTCAGAATCCGGTTTGATAGAAACCTGTTTACCCTGTTGATTCGCCAATTCGACGACCTCACTGAGTATCCCATTGCAGCTCCGAAGTTGTTTTTCAATGTCGGCCGGGATCGATAAGGCGCTCAAAGGGTTCTTTGGAAAAAGATAAAAAGCCAGAAATGCTTCCACCTCTGCCATACTACAGGGCATTAGTTCGAAGCTTTTTACCTGGACTTTGAAATTCAGGGCAAACTCGCGTAGATCGTCAAAACTACCGGTTGTAGCGATAACAATTAAATTAATCTTTTTATTGATTCCCTCGGTCGTCCAGCTATGAAATAGCTGGTGTTTGGCCTTGTTAGATGCCAGTTCGAAATGATCGACGATGATGATGTCGCGCTCATCCGCGACTTCCATCAGTTCCTGAATATCACTGGCTAAGCCATCAGCATCGTCATCTGATAACTCGTTTTGTATGCTGGAATCAACATTTTCAGTTTTAAAATCGATCCAACAGAATTTGCGGCCCGGGATACCCCGGTTTGTCAATTCCCGCAGCAGGCGACTTTTGCCTACCGATCTAATTCCATAGAGTAAAAATAATGACGAACCCTTATCAATTTCGCGAGTAAAATCCTCTAACAAGTTAGCGGTCTGCCTGGTGAGAAAAAACTGATCACCCATTAGATTATTTTCGAGAACAGGTTTCACGGTATCCTATGTTATTGGTAACGGCACAATCCGTAATCGGTTATAGTGTCGGACGGGCTGGCTGGACTTACCCCAGGTCTGCCGGGCTCCTGATCATTAAATCGACAAATGCATTTTCGGAAAGATCTTGAGCCACATCATTTTGACTAGAAATCGCGATTTATCAACCTCTTATTATGTGTCGACTGGATAACCCGGCTTTAATAATAGAACCGAAACCGGGCCATGGTTAAATCTAAATACGAATTTGGCGATCTGGCTGTTGTCCAGGGAATTATCCAGCAATGCGCAGAATCGAGTCTCAATGTTTACTTCAAACAATCCACAGCGAATACCAAGGACGATGGTTCAATCGTCACCGAAGCAGACATCGCGATGCAATCTGCAATGACCAGCGCATTACGCCAGAGTTATCCCGATGTAATGATGCTTAGTGAAGAAAACTCGAACCAGGAACATCTTGATGTCATGCAATCCGGTAACGATTACTGGTGCCTCGACCCGCTAGACGGTACCAATAATTACCACCACACCCTACCGCTTTTTTCGGTTTCGCTGGCCCTGATCAGTAACAACCAGATCATTATGGCCATTGTTTACGATCCGATCAGGCAGGAGTTTTTTTCAACACTAAAGGGTCACGGACTCTGGATAAATAATAAGCAGGCCCCGGCACCCAAACAACCACTGGACCTGAGAAATTCGATGGCTGCTGTCGATTTCAAAAGATTGGGCATGGAGATCAAGTTGTTGTTAATCGAACAGGCGCCCTACAAATCTCAGCGAAATATTGGAAGCTGCGCGCTTGAATGGGCCTGGCTAGCGGCTGGCCGTCTGCAATTATTACTTCACGGAAGTGAGAAGTTCTGGGACTATGCTGCCGGGTATCTGTTGACCAGTGAAGCCGGGGGGTTTAGTGAGACTATCGAGGGAGAGAGCGTTTTCGATCGCACTTTATCACCTCGCTCGGTAATTGCCGCCAGCAACGAGGAGCTATTTAAACAGTGGGCCCATTGGATCAGGCGTTCTTAAGAATTCCTACCTCGACTGATTCCCTTTCCTTAGCTCCAGCGAGGTTCGTGTCGCCAGCTGTTTTAATATCTTTGACGCTGATTCTGTCGAGCCCGCTTTATGCCGGGGAATCGATTCGAGTTGCCAGTCAAAATATGCATCGATTTTTCGATAATATCGACGATGGTAAAAATGAAATAAAATTTTCCGACAGGAAATTTTTTCAAAAGGTAGAGACAGCAACCACCGCGATCATTGAGCAATTATCCCTGCCGGATATTTTGGCCCTTCAGGAGGTCGAAAATCGCAACGTATTGTCGAAAATCGCCACCGCAGTGCAGGAGAGAACCGGGGCGCAATACCAGGTAGTGCTAGTCGACGGCAATGACGTTTCTGCAATTAATATCGGTTTTCTAATCAAGCGCAGCTTCACAATCAAATCGGTAAAACAGTTATTTAAACACCAGCGGCTCGAACTCGATCAAAGCCTGTTATTTTCACGACCCCCTTTGTACCTCGAAGTCTGCAAACGGTCTAGCTGCCTGTCTTTACTTAATTTGCATCTACGCTCAATGCGCGGCATTCGCTCGGGCTCAAAGGGCCATCGTGTACGTTTGAAGCGGCTCGAACAGGCATCCATTATCGCGCGCTGGATAGATGACTTTCAACATTCCAGGCCGGAAAGCTCGTTATTGGTACTGGGTGATTTGAATGGCCTGACACCCACCGATTCTTACGTTGATGTGGTAGGTATTATCCTCGGCAATCCAGACAATTCGAATACCGAGATTCAGGCAGTTGACTGGATCAGGAAGGACCTTGTTGATTTGACCAGATACATCCCAAAAATAAACAGGTTTTCATATATCTACCAAGGTGAGGTAAGAGAATTCATGGTCAAGACCCTCACACCGGCTGGCACAACGATTAAAGTCTGGGCAGATGGGGTCAGCCAGACGATGTCGCCTATGGAGTGTTGTTCCTAGCCTCCGACGAATCGTCGTTCATGACGGGCAGCGAGCTTGTCATTGATGGTGGCTTCACGGCTCGCTAAAAGCTTGGCGAATGTGGCATCCCTGGGGAAGTCATTTGGTGAGAGTCGTTTGACACATAAGATGGGCTTGGACTAGGATGCGGACCTGCCCGGTTCTCAATTGGTCGTAACCACCAAATAGGAGGGTTTTATGGCGGATGGGAAAGTAAAACGGATGTGGGCGTTGCCAAATGCGGAATTAACGGTTCCTCAATCGCTGCTCATGCACGGTGGTCCCGAGGACCTGG